>JAPVWS010000523.1 GCA_027493295.1 Candidatus Versatilivorator vitaminiformans
CTGTGAGACCCACTACGCCCACCTTGGAGACATAATAGGGCAGAAATCCCTTGTATCGGGGACGGCCGCTGGCAGCCGTCCAATCGGCGCAATTGATGATCCTTCCGCCCCCGCTGGCTTTCATTCCGGGTATGACGGCCCGGGCGCACAGGAAGGCGCTGCGCAGGTTGACGTTCATGTTGAGGTCCCAGTCGCTCCCAGTGGTCTCCTCGAACGGCTTGGAGGCGTATACCGATGCCAGGTTCACCAGGATGTCGACCCCGCCCCACGCCACCTCTATACGCTTCACCGCATCGCTGATCTCTTCTTCACGACTCAAGTCGGCCTGAACCGGCATGGCTTCCCGGCCCGCGGCCCGAAGTTCCCGGGCCGCCTGCTCGGCCGAGTCCCGGGACCGGTGATACCCCAGGGCGACCCTGGCCCCTCTCTGCCCCAAAGCGACGCCGACGAGGCGGCCGATTCTCCGAGTCCCGGTGATCAATACCACCTTGCCTTCAATGTCCATAGAAACCTCATCCCGGCCGAGATCCGCCGCCGACGGCACCCTCAT
Source organism: Candidatus Versatilivorator vitaminiformans (assembly GCA_027493295.1). GTDB lineage: Bacteria > Acidobacteriota > Terriglobia > Versatilivoradales > Versatilivoraceae > Versatilivorator > Versatilivorator vitaminiformans. The sequence goes on from JAPVWS010000523.1 coordinate 551, forward strand.
CTCACAGATCCCGCCTGCCTTCCAGAGCTCTCGCCATGGTAATTTCGTCGGCGTATTCCAGGTCTCCGCCCACCGGTACTCCCATGGCGATACGAGTCACCCGGACCTGCAGCGGCTTGATCAGCTTGGACAGATAGAGAGCCGTAGCCTCGCCCTCCACGCTGGGGTTGGTAGCCACGATCACTTCCTCGACCTGCCCGTCCTTCAGGCGTTCCAGCAGCGCCTTGATCTTGAGCTGGTCGGGACCAATGCCGTTGAGGGGAGACAGCACCCCCAGCAGCACATGGTAGAGCCCCCGGTATTCGCGGGTCCTCTCGACGGCAATGACGTTGTGGGGCTCCTCCAACACGCAAATCAGGCCGCGGTCGCGAAGAGGGTCGGTGCAGTAGAAGCAAGGATCGACGTCGGTGATGTTGTAGCAGACCGAACAGTAGCCGATCGAATCGGTGACGTTGAGAATGGACTCGGCCAGCCCGCGGGCCTCGCTGGAGGACGCGCGCACGATGTGAAAGGCAAGGCGCTGGGCCGACTTGGAACCGATGCCCGGCAGCTTCTTGAGCTCGGCGATCAATTCCTCGACGGGGCGGGCGTAGTCACGCATTTTGATCGGATGGCGACTGGGTGGCCGGGCAACGGAGGTATCCGGAACGGAAAAGACCGGGAAGAATCGGCTGGACTACATCATTCCCGGGATCCGCAATCCCCCGGTGAGGCCTCCAATCTGACCTGCCATGGCTTCATCCACTTTGCGCGCCGCCTCGTTGAAGGCGGCAACCACCAGATCCTGCAACATCTCCAGGTCTCCGGAGCCTGCGGCGTCGGGGTCTATCTTCACTTCAGACACCTGCTTGAGTCCATTCATCCTGACCAGCACCATTCCCCCACCGGCCGTGCCCTCGACCGACAACTCCGCCATCTGCTTCTGCAACTGCTCCTGCATCTGCTGCGCCTGTTTCATGATCTGCTGAATGTTCTTCATCAAGGCCTCCATGGCAACGCCGGACCGACTCTACTTCAGCTTGCGAACCTCCGGTTTCTCCTGAACCTGAAACACTTCCAGAAAGCTCTGCACTCGCTTGTCCTCGAGAATCCGCTTCGACTCCTGTCTTTCGATCTCATCTTCCGATGGCGGCATGACCTCGGTCGGCGGCGGAACTTCAGCCGGGGGTGGAGATCCCGGGGACGGCCGATCCTCTTCCACCAGCAGAGTCACCTTCAATCGGCGCCCTTCGAGCCCAGCGCCCGCCCTGGCAATCACCTCCAGGTTCTCGGGGGCCTGCAGCAAATCGCATGAACCGCGCCGACTGGTCGCAAACCGGACTTTGAGCGAGTCTCCCGCGACTGTCGCGTCCGAAGCGTGCCCGAGCATGGATGCCACCATTGGAGATTCCTTGGATACGGCTTCAAGAATTCGGTCCAGGCAAGTGGACGCCACAGCCGCAGAAGGCGGATTGGAATCCTGAAAGATGGCGGGGGGAGGAGAAGGGGCGGACCGTGAAGGGCCGGGCCGGGCCGGCGGTTCCGGATTTCCCGGAAGGGTCTCTCCGGAGAAAGCCGCCAGCAATTCCTCCAGCGCTGCCAGGCGCTTGGCCTGAACCATGCGGACCAGGCCCAATTCCAGATGCAACCGGGGGTGAGCCGAACCACGCAACTCTCCATCGGTTGCCACCAGAATTTGGAAAAACCGGGTGACATCCTCCTCTGAGAGTTGGGCGCTGACGGTCTGCAAGCGTGCCAGGTCCTCTGCCGGGGCAGCCACCAGTTGAGAGTCCTTGCCCGCGATCTTGACCATCAGCAGGTTGCGAAAATGGCCCATCAACTCGCGAACCAACTGCTGGGGGTTCCTGCCGCTGGTCAGGACCTGATCCGCCAGCGCCAGGACTTGCTTGGTGTCGCGGGCGATGACGGCGGCGGCAACATCCTCCAGCAACTGCTGGGGGACAACGCCCAACAAGTCCCGCACCTGCTCTTCCTCCACCTCCTCGCCGCAAAGGGAAATCGCCTGGTCCAGCAGGGACTCCCCGTCGCGAAGGCTCCCCTCGGAAGCGCGGGCAATGGCGCTCAGGGCCCGCTCTCCGATCCGGACCCGCTCTTCACGGGCGATCAACTCCAACCGCTCAAAAATTTCTCGGTAGCTGATGGCGCGGAAGTTGAAGTGCTGGCAACGGGAAAGTATGGTTCCGGGCACCTTGTGCAGCTCGGTCGTGGCCAGGATGAAGACCACGTGCGCAGGAGGTTCCTCCAGGGTTTTCAGCAGAGCGTTGAATGCCTCGGTAGTGAGCATATGAACTTCATCGATGATGAAAACCTTGTAGCGATCCCGTGCTGCCCGGTATCTGACGCTTTCCCGCAGTTCACGAATTTCGTCAATGCCGCGGTTGGAGGCCGCATCGATCTCGAGAACATCGATGGATTGCCCCGAAGTCACCTCCCGACAGGAAGCGCAGTCGTTGCAGGGATTGACGGTGGGGCCCTGCTGGCAGTTCAATGCCTTGGCCAGGATCCGGGCCGTGGTGGTCTTGCCCACTCCCCGCGCCCCGGCAAACAGATAGGCATGGGCGATGCGATTCTGGGAGATGGCGTTCTTGAGGGTCTCCGCCGTGGCTCCCTGCCCCACAATTGCAGCAAACGTTTGCGGCCGCCACTTGCGGGCCAGAACCTGATAACTCATGAGCCCGTCCCAAAATCCTTCGCCTTCACACTTCAGACTTCAAACTTCGCCCTCGGAACCGGCAGGCAGGGACCCCTCAATCTTGAATCAAGCGGGGTCTCGCAATCCACTCGAATCGGGAGAATCGGAACCACAGGCGGGAGATTGGGGAAGTGAACTGACGGTCCGGAAACGACCTTGAACTGGCCAGGTCCCGGGTTTTTCCGCGGCACCTCCGGGTGTCCACTACCGTTGCTTTCTTCCGAACCTGGCGGGGTTTGCGGATCCGGATCGCACGGAGCCCGAGACCTGATGAATTCGTTTTGCGAAGCAGGCCGCATGGTAATGAATAACCCTGTCACTGTCCAGGGAAAAGGGTGTCGGCAAACGGTGGTTCACCCAACTCAAGCGGTGACCGCGACCTCCTGTGGAACCGCGGCCCCGGTCCGTCTCCCGCCCCCGCGGAATCATCCCTCGGCGTCCAAGACCTCCTTGGTAATCAGTCGAATCGGCACTTCGACATCCTGTTCAATCGGATTGCCCTTGAGAACCTCGACGGCGTTTTCGACCACCCGTTTGCCCATATCGTAGGGGAATTGGGCCACGCTGGCCAGCAACCTGCCCTGCCGGACCGCTTCCCTGGCTTCACTGGCCGCGTCGAAACCCACGACCACGATGGACCCTTCACGCCCGGCCTCGGAGATGGCCTCGATAGCGCCCAGGGCCATCATGTCGCTGCAGGAGAAAAGAGCCTCGATGTCGGGCTGAGCCTGGAGCATGTTCTGAAACACGGTATATCCCAGGGCTCGCTCCCAGTTGGCAGTCTGAGAGGACAGCACCTGAATGCCCGGATGATTCCGAATGACCTGGTGGAAGCCCCGGAGTCGGGAGTCCCCGGTTTCATGTCCCGGGATTCCCTCCAATATGGCAATCTTCCCCCGTCCATTCAGATGCTCCACCAGGTATTCACCCGCCACCTGGCCTCCCCGCAGGTTGTCAGACCCCACGAATCCGGCGATCTCGCCTCCGGCTTCCCGTAAAGCCTCCTGGTCGACACGGGTATCCACGATCAGTACCGGGATCCCGGCTCGATTGGCCTTCACGATGACAGGCACGATTTCCCGGGAGCCGCTGGGAGCAATGCAGAGTGCCGAAACCCTCCTCTGGATCATGTTCTCCACGATCTGCATCTGCTTTTCGACGTCTATCTCCCGCTCGGCGGCCTGTATCACCAGTCGGATGTTCAAATTGCGGGCAGCCTCCTTGGCGCCCCGCTGCATATCGAGGAAGTAGGGGTGATTGAGCGTCTTCATCACCAGGGCGATGACGGGATCGTCGGCGGAGGGTCCGGCTTCCCGCCCGCATTGCAGCCAGGTCAGGCCGATACAGACCGTGGCAAACACCATCAGAATTGGACGCCGGGTGGGACGCTTGCTGGAATTCATTGTTCTCCTCTTCTGGCCGGATTGGGGCCCAAAACAGCGGTTCTACCCCCAATCCCTGAAGCAACCCCTGGCGCCGGGTGTGGCGAAAGCGGTTCCAAGTCAAGCATGAGTAGATGGTTTATTAACATGGATGCACAGGATATACAGGATTATTTGGCGAGAGTTTCTACCGTCTTGAGTTTAACCATCGCCCATGCTTCCACCAGGATTCCCAAACCCGCTTCCAAGCTCATGGAACACCTCAAACACGAACCCGATCATTACGCGAGTCTGCTTCCTGCGCCGTAGAGTTTCGTTCTGTTTATCCTGTCGATCCTGTGTATCCATGTTCAATAGATAGAAAACCGGTTTAACCCGACAGGGTCCTTGTTGCCGATAGGCCATGGAGATTCATTGTTTCACTTTCGAATGATCCGCATGGCGCGGCGGACGCACGGCCACTCAATAACCCATCACACAGTACCTTCGTGCCCCTTGGTGGATATCTCTATTTCCTGGCTTGTCAGCTCGAGGCACATTCTCGTCAGGCCTTGCGATTCTTGAGAAACATGTCCACCAGCACAGCCAGAATAATCACCGAACCGATGACGATCTGCTGCACGAAGGAAGAAACATCCAGAAGGTTCAGCCCGTTGCGCAGGACCCCCATGATCAGGGCTCCCACCAGGGTCCCGAAAACGGTGCCTTCGCCGCCCATCAAGCTGGTTCCCCCGATCACGGTGGCGGCGATGGCATCCAGCTCGTACATGATGCCGGCAATGGGTTGGGCCGAGTTGAGACGAGCCGTCAGGATGACGGCAGCCAACCCGCTCAGCATTCCGCAAATTCCGTAGACCAGGGTCTTGAGTTTTCTGACGTCGACACCGGACAGAAGGGCCGCCTCCTCGTTGCCACCAATGGCGTAGACATGGCGTCCGAAGCCGGTCTTCCCCAGCAGGACTGCCGCCGCAAGATAGACCAGGAGCATGATGAGGATGGGAATCGGAACGTGGAGGATCTCGCCCGAAGCCAGGAATCGAAAGGATTCCGAGAATCCTGAAATCGGCCTTCCCTGGGTCACGAGCAGGGCGGCTCCCCGGGCGACGCTCATCATCCCCAGGGTCGAGATGAAGGGCGGGAGCCGCCCGCGGGTAATCAGGACACCGTTGAGCAGGCCGCAGAGAAATCCGGTGACCAGGCTGGCCGCCAGGGCCAGTGGGAGCGGAACACCGGCCTGCAACAGCGTGGCCATCACCACGCCGGACAGGGCCAGAACCGAACCCACCGAGAGGTCGATTCCGGCGGTAATGATGACAAAGGTCATCCCGGCCGCCATGATGGCGATCACGGAGGACTGCTCCACAATGTTGAGAAGGTTCGAGAGGGTCAGGAAATAGGGAGTCAGGATCCAGAGCACCACACACAGGCTCAACAGACCCAGAAGCGTTCCCAATTGACGCCCGGGAATGGAAATGAACCGATGAAGTCTCATGAGTCGGCTATCCGGCCAAGACCGCGGGCTAGGCTGCCAGCCTTGATTTCGAGCAAGGCCCGGTCCTTGTTGCCAACGGGTTTGCGGACTCGGCGACCGTTGCGGAAACGTTCCGGTTGCGCGGGACCTGCGCTTCGGAACGCAATGAGATCAAACTTCCGTTTTACCACGCAAGGGGAAGTCGAAAAAAGTGGCAGGCATTCTCAGGAGGTTTTCTCCCTGGCTTCCAGCACCTTGGCGACCACCACCTCGACATGGCCTTCATCGACAAAGGGCGACAGGATGTAGGACTTCAGGGCGAAGATGGGCTCCTGGTAGGTGGTGCGCCGGTAGCAATCGGTGGAGGAAATAACGGCGCCCCGCCCGGCCATGGCTTCGGCATGCACATACCGGAAGATGGCTCGGTTATATTCGTTATTGGAGATCAGGACATCCCGATAGGCGGGGTCATTGAATTCCTGGCGCTTGATCGCGAACGTATCCACACCGGCAGGATAGGCTCTGAACAGAGTCACGGTCCCGAAATTCTCCCGGTTCAACACGGTTATTCCTTCGTGTCCCTCCAGATGCTCCCGCAGGAGTTGCGCCATCTCCACGATGTATCCAAGGATGACCTGCAATCCCTGTTTCCCGAACAAACGGTAGTTTCCGAGCGCGGCCAGGGGACCCGTCCCCGCCCGGGTCGTCTCCAGTGTGAAGGTGCCGGGGCGATGATCTCCGAAATGATAGAGGTAGGGCATCTGCTCCGGAGACCGCGCTACCAGGCGCAGGTCTTCCCGCTCCCGGAAGAGAACCAGGCTGGAAACGTAGGGTGCAAAGCCGGTCTTGTGGAAGTCCACACCAACGGAATCGGCCAGTGACAGATGGCGGATGCGGCGACAGGCTCCCGCCAGAGCCCTGAGGGTTCGCGGACGAAAACCCAGTGGATTGCTCCCGAAGTCGTAGTCGTTGAAGACGGACCAGGCCCAGCCGATGACGGCATCGGCGTGAACGTGGGGACGGTAATCGAGCTTGAATTCCTCCACCCAGGAATCCCGCAGGCTCACGATTCCCTGCAAGTCATCCAACCCGAAGGCATCGGTGGTTCCCAGGGTCGCTATAACGGCGGCGATCTTCCTCCCGCTCGCCAAAGCCGCCCTGGCCTCCTGCTCGAAACGAGCCAGATCCATTTCGTTGTCATCCGTTGTCGGAATCGTGACCAGGTTCTCGGTGCCCATTCCCAGCCAACCGGCGACGTTATGGGCACAGTAGTGTCCGGCATCCGAAACGAACACAACCGCATCTTCGGATACGCCCTTCCGCATGGCCTGTGGACAGGCCTTTTCCAATCCGATCTTTACCCCGTAGAGGGTGGTGCCGGTTCCGCCGAAGGTAAAAACGCCACCCGACCGTTCCGGGTCGTACCCGACCAGTTGCGCCGTCATGCCGACCGCCTCGGCCTCAGCCAGAGCCACCAGTCGGCTGTATTCGTCCCAGGCGAGATTGGGGTTGTGCAGGGAAGCCAGCAGCACCCCGATCAAGCTCGAAATGGTGGGTGGAGGAACGACGTTCTGTTGGGTGTGAGGGTGGCCGAAGATCGTCATGCCCCGAAGATAGCTGACGAGGTCGGCGGTCACGTGCTCGACCGAGGACATCCGATCAGGCATGGTGGCTTTTCTCGCCTGCTCGAAATCGCCGGAGATGACGGAACCGAGAATCGGCAACTGGGTCTTGAGCCCATCGACCTGATCCAGCGCACGCATGATGGAGTGAACGAAATAGGAGTCGTGGATCGAGTCGGAGACCGGCTGGGGAAAGGCCAGCCGAATCTGTTGCAGGATGTCTCGATAGCTCATCAGTTGCCTCCATCACAGGTCCGCAAGTCTCTGTCCATGGTCCGTTGGATGCCGGCTTCCTGCCAAGAAATGCCTGGCATGGTCGAAGCTCAAGCCCCAGCCAACCCATTCTCACCCGGGAATCGGGCTTCCTGAGAAGAGTTTACGCGTTAAGCCCGTATCGGGAAAGGCGGGAGGGTTTGGGACCTGCCGCCGGTTGGTTGCAGAGACTCGGAAAACAGAGAAGTTGGGGAAAAGCCCATGGTGGCAGAAACTCACTCCCGGAACGCCGCCATAGTCCCCCTCCGGCTCGACTGGAATCTCCGGACTGCCGCCCGAGGAATTATTCCAATAGACAAGCACGTGTCCCCCGGCAGTGTTGTGGGTTTGGGGAGAGCTGCGAATGCTGCGGTTGACGTGGGTTACCAGGCGAGACGCCACCTACGGGCCATCCTTATAGAGCTGCGTAGCTGCGGCTCAGCGTAGCCCCGGGTGTCAACCCGGGGTCGTATGGGTCCGCGCCAACCCAGCCGCGAATGCGGCGGCATTGAAAGTTCCAGAATCGTTCATCGCCGTCCAGGGCCGTTCATAACTGTCTGTATTGTCAGTATGTTACCTGTGGTTTCCGGTGACTCTACCCGCTCACATCATCCCTTGCAATCTACTACCATCCCCCATATAATGTGGGAATGGATGCAGTAATCAACTCCGCCCGGCTGCTACCCGGCACGAAGCGCAAGGGCCGCCATCCCGAAAAGGCCCTCTC
>JAPVWS010000524.1 GCA_027493295.1 Candidatus Versatilivorator vitaminiformans
GAATACGCCCAGGCAGGTTCCGACCAGTGCGCTCATTCCATAAGCCAGCCCGCCGGCGGGCCAGGTCCAGACTCCCTTCATCAAGCCGAAGTCCAGGGGAAGCCACAGCACCAGGGCCACCAGCCACTCCTGCCAGTGCGACCGATCGGAAAGCCTTCGGGTTAACAGGACAATCAGAATTGGGACCAACAGATAAAGCGCGAACGTGAGACGCGGCAGGGCTCGCAGGTTGTCGGTGGCCGCGCTGTAAATGGTGTAGGGAATCCAGAGAGCGGGCACAGCGGCCAGCGTCCGGCCGACGTTGGTTCCAAACCAGTCCCCGAGAGCTTTCTGAAGGGGTGGGTAACCCAAGAGAAGGAAGAGGAAGAAGTAGCTGTTCAGGCAGAGGGCCGCCAGTCCGGTTCGCAAGTCGATAGCAAACTGCCCCCCGGAGAGTCCCCAGGCCAGCAGGTTGATGCCTATCAGGATGAGACAGATCGTCAAGACCGGAAGCTTCATCTATTGAACTTTTCTGGAGCCGTGCGGGGGCTGCAAGGGATTGCCCAAAGGCCACATCGATCGGACCGACGGCGTCCGCCGCCGGAGTTCCGGGACCCCAAACGAGGGGGTTGATGTATTATGCCCTGTCTCCGAGAGGGGAGGCAGCGGCTTTTCTTCAATGACCCGGAAACCCGAAATACTGTGGCCGACCATCGCTTGGGCCCTGTTCCTTGGAATCGCCTGCCCCCTTTCCCTGCAGGCCTACATTGGACCAGGGGCCGGTTTTGCCTTCGTTTCCTCCTTTCTGGTGCTGCTGCTGGCCGTCCTGCTGGCTGGCTTTTCCCTCCTCTCCTGGCCCCTGCGGCTGCTGGCGGGCCTCTTCTTCAAGCGCAAGGGAAAGGGCCGGCAAAAGACCGACTTTTCCAGGGTGGTGGTTGTGGGTTTCGACGGCATGGATCCCAAGCTGGCCGAGGGCTTCATGAAGGAAGGCCTGCTGCCCAACTTCCAGAGGCTGAAGGAGCGCGGCGGCTTCACCGCGCTGGCCACCAGCGATCCGGCCATTTCCCCGGTGGCCTGGTCCTCCTTCACCACCGGAGTGGACGCCTCCCACCACAACATCTACGACTTCCTCACGCGGGATCCCTGCACCTATGCGCCTATCCTGTCTTCGGCCCAGATCGGGGCCGCCTCCCGGGTGTTCTCGGTGGGCAAGTACCTGATTCCACTGGGAAAGCCCAGGGCTTCCCTGAAGCAGAAGAGCAAGCCCTTCTGGAAGATTCTGGGTGAACGGGGCATCTTCAGCTCCATCATTCGAGTACCGGTCACTTTCCCGCCGGAGAAGTTTCACGGAGTGCTGCTCTCCGGCATGTGCACTCCCGACCTGAAAGGCTCGCAGGGTACCTTCTCGCTTTACACCAGCAACGGCGACCCCTCCGGATCAGCGCTCGGAGGAACGCGGTACCCGGTCTCCCTCAGCCACAACCGGATCCGAACCGCGCTCCACGGGCCAGAGAACCCGCTGATTCGCGACGGGGGAGAGTTGACCCTGCCCATGGAAATCCGGCTGGATCCCTCCCGGGACCGGGTTCGCATCACCGTCTCGGACCAGGAGTTCGAGCTGCAACCGGGCAGCTACTCTCCCTGGATTCGGGTAGTCTTTCGACCCGGGCTGGGGATGAAGATCCACGGGATCTGCCTCTTCCACCTGAATCGAACTTCGCCCCACTTCGAGCTCTACGTCTCCCCGATTCACATCGATCCGGAGCACCCCAGCCTGCCGATCTCCCACCCCTTCATCTACTCCGTCTACCTGGCCAAGCTGATCGGACCCTACGGCACCCTGGGGCTGGCGGAAGACACTTGGGCCCTCAACGAGGGGGCCATCGACGAAGAGGCCTTCCTCAAGCAGGCCTACCTGCTGTACGAAGAGCGGGAGAAGATGTTCTTCAATGTCCTGGAGCGCACCCCCAAAGGAGTCTGCGCCTGCGTATTCGACACCACCGATCGGGTTCAGCACATGTTCTTCAGGTGCCTGGACCCCGATCACCCCTCCAACCGCGGCAAGGAAACCGAGAAATACCGGAACGTGATCCGGGACCTCTACATTCGAATGGATCGCCTGTTGGGGCGGCTGCTCCAGGTCATCGACGACAAGACCCTTTTGCTGGTCATCTCCGACCACGGGTTCACCCAGTTCAAACGGGGTCTCAATCTGAACACCTGGCTGCGGGACAACGGCTATCTCTTCCTCAAGGAGGGCCGCTCCGAGAGCGGCGATTGGCTGCAGGGAGTCGACTGGGAGCGAACCCGGGCCTTTGCCCTGGGGTTGACCGGCGTGTTCATCAACCGAAAGGGGCGCGAAGCCAAGGGAATCGTGGAGGAGGGCGAGCCGCTGGCGGCCTTGAGAATGGAAATTTCCCGGAAGCTGACCGGGCTGGTCGACCCCGAGACGGGCCAAACCGCCATTCGGAGGGTGGTTGAGACCGAAACTGCCTTTAGCGGCCCCTACACCTATGAGGCCCCCGATCTGCTGGTAGGATACAATGCGGGCTATCGGACCTCGTGGGCTGGCGCCATGGGACGGGTCACCCGGTCGCAGTTCGAGGACAACACCCGGCACTGGAGCGGCGACCACTGCGTGGACCCCGTCCTGGTTCCCGGTATCCTCTTCAGCAATCGAAAGATCCAGCGCGAGAATCCCGGGCTGACCGATATCGCCCCCACCGTGCTCAAGGCGCTGGGAGTGGAGCAGCCGGGCCACATGAAGGGACGCCCCCTGATTTAACCTTCCCGGAGGCGGCCGGACCGGTCCCGCCCCCCAACGCATGGAGAGAATGTCATGTTTGGAAGCAGGATCAAGCTGGACGGCGAGTTGCTGAGCCGATGCCGCAAGCAGGCGGAACAGCTCGGTTACAGCTCGGTCGAGGAGTTCATCACCCACCTCCTGGAAAGGGAGTTGAGGTCCATGGAGGGAACCGGGGGCGAGCCCGCGGCAGATGAAGAGGAGATCGCCAACCGTCTGAAGGGGCTCGGGTATATCGAATAGTCCGACTCCCGCCGACCTGGCTCGATCGAGAGCCTAACCTCAATCCGACTGACCATGGAGCTGTTCAACCGCACATTGAGCCTGGCGACCGACCTGGTGATGGCGCCCTTGGAGCGGATTTCGCCTTCGACCTCCCTGTTGCTGCTGTCGTCCGCCTTGGGCCTCCTGTTTCTACTGGTTTTCCGTCTGACCTCCAACCAGGACGCCATCGGGAGGTTGCGCCGGCGGATGGGGGCCCACCTGCTGGAATTCCGTCTCTTTCAGCACAGCCTCGGCATCCAGTGGTCGGCTCTGTCCCGCATGCTGCTGGCCAACCTGATTTACTTGAAGTATGTCGCACGGCCCCTGTTGGTGATGCTGGTTCCGCTCGGCCTGGTGCTGATCCAGTTGGACCAGTGGTACGGATACCGGCCCCTCAAACCGGACGAGACCGCCCTGGTGTCGCTGAAGCTGTCGGGAGCGGGCGATCTCACCATGGTGCGGCTGCAGACCGGCGACGGCCTGGAACCGGTGGGAAGACCCCTGCGCAGCCCGCACTCCGGAGAGGTGAACTGGAGCGTCCGCCCGCAGCGGCAAGGGAACCTACTGATGACCTTTCTGTTCGAGGGCCGGCAGCTGCAGAAGCGGATCGTCATCTCCAACCAGGCACTGGCGAGGGTCTCGGCGGTCACCCCGTCCCGAAATTTCTGGGATGTCCTGCAGCACCCGGGAGAGCCGCCGCTGCCGCCGGACTCCTTCGCAGAACGCATCTCGGTGGATTACCCCGCCCGCAGGATCGACTTGCTGGGATGGGAAACCCACTGGCTGGTCTTCCTCCTGATCGTCTCCACTCTGGCGGCCCTGGCCTTCAAGCGGCTTCTCCGGGTTCAGATCTAGGAGTATTCGTTCCATGACCAAGATCCTGGTGATCGGGCTCGACTGCGCCGCCCCGGAGATCCTCTTCGGGGACGAAAGACTCACCCACTTTCGAAGGCTCATGGCCAACGGTTGCTACGGCAGGCTCGAGAGCGTGATCCCCCCCATCACCGTTCCCGCCTGGATGTGCATGGCCACCAGCCAGGATCCCGGATCGCTGGGCGTGTACGGCTTTCGCAACCGGGCGGACCACTCCTATGACGGCCTGCGCTTCGCCGACGCCCGATCCATCCTGGAGCCGGCCATCTGGGACCAGGTGTCCCGGCAGGGTGGGCGCTCGAACATCATCGGCGTTCCTCCGTCCTATCCGCCCAGGCGGGTTGACGGCATCTGCGTGGGGTGCTTTCTGACTCCCGACACCGCCCGCAGCCGGTACACCCATCCAGCCCTCATCCAGCAGCGGATCTCCCAACTGGTCGGGGACTACCCGGTAGACGTGAGTGGCTTCCGCACCCATCGCAAGGACTGGTTGAAGCGTCAGATCGACTCCATGACACACACCCACTTCGAGGTGGTCCGCCACTTCCTGCGCCACTCCAGGTGGGACTACTTCCAGTTCGTGGAGATCGGCCTGGACCGGATCCACCACGGCTTCTGGCAGTATCACGACCCGCGCCATCGCCTCTTCGAGGCGGGCAACCCCTATTCGGAGGTGGTCGGTGACTACTATCGGCTGCTGGACGGCAAGGTGGGGGAACTGCTGGAACTGCTGGACGAGGAGACGGTCATCCTGGTGGTCTCGGACCACGGAGCCAAGCCTCTGGACGGGGGTTTCTGCGTCAACGAATGGCTCATCCGCCAGGGCTGGCTGGTCTTGAATCGCTATCCCGGGGAAGCCACGTCCTTCGGCCAACTGGCGGTCGACTGGGATCGGACCCGGGTCTGGAGCGAGGGAGGCTACTATGCCCGGGTCTTCCTGAACGTCAAGGGCCGGGAGCCTCGCGGGATCATTAGCCCGGAGGACTATGAACCCTTCCGCGACGAGGTGGCCGCCAGGCTGGAAGCCATCCCGGATGACCTGGGCCGTCCCATGGGCACCCAAGTCTTCCAGCCCGAACGGGTCTACCGCTCGGTCCGCAGGGTGGCCCCCGACCTCATCGCCCACTTCGGGGGACTCGCCTGGCGCTCCATCGGATCGGTGGGCCGGCCGGAGCTGCACTTGCAGGAGAACGACACCGGGCCCGACGGCTGCAACCATGCCCAGCACGGCGCCTTCATCCTCAACGCCCCCGGACTCTCACGGCGCGGAGAAGTCCAGGGAGCCCACCTGCTTGACATGGCTCCTACGCTGCTCCGGCTCGGCGGCTACGACCTGCCGGATTCCATGCAGGGAACCCCTCTCTTCAGCTGAATCCCGGCCCGGCGGCAGCGGGCGGGCCTGACCCTATCGGAGCCACTCGTCCAGGTGCTCCCGCACATAATCGTCGTCGTTGAGATGGGGATAGGCCTGGTAAACGCGGTCGATCTCCTCCAGTTGCCCCGGCCCCAGGGTTTCTTCCGGATCCAGGCACCAGATGCCCTCCAGCAGGCCCTGGCGGCGCAGCACTTCGTGCAACCCCGGGACGCAGCCCCGAAAATCGTTGGCCGCGTCGAAAAAGGCTGCGTTGCTGTCGGTCACTTCGATGGCCAGCCTCAGCACCGACTCCGGCAGTGTCCCGTCGCCGTTGCGGTAGCCATGGCACTCCTCCAGGATCTCCACCGCCCGACGGGTCCACACGGCCCAATGCCCCAGCAGACCCCCCACAATCCTCAGCTCCACCTCATTCCCCCGGATCCGGAAGCGGTGAGGGGTGATGAGGTCCATCACGATATTGTCGTCGTTCCCGGTATAGAGGGCGATGTCCTCCCGTCCAGCTTCCGCCACCGCGCGCAGCACCTCCAGGGTGTGGTAGCGGTTGAAGGGCGCCAGCTTGATTGCGACCACCTCCGGAAGCTCCACGAAGCGGCGCCAGAACCCGTAGGACAGCTCCCGGCCGCCGATGGTCGACTGCAGGTAGAAGCCGAACACCGGGGTGACCCGGGCCACCTCGCGGCAGTGGTCC
>JAPVWS010000525.1 GCA_027493295.1 Candidatus Versatilivorator vitaminiformans
GAGGCCAGCACAAGGCTTCCAGTAGAACTCTATCACTCCCCCCTTGAGGGGGAGTCGCAGAAGCCGAGCCGCAGGCGAAGGCTGATGCGGTGGGGGGCACGGGTCGGCTCCGGACCGTGCGACAGGGCGGCTCAATCCGGTTGCAACAGGGGTACTTCAAATCAGTCCCGCTACGCCGCCTGGCGTGCCTCACAGATGCCGCTCAATCCCTTGCCTTTAAACTGGTTCCACAGGCTGTAGCTGTTTGAGTCGCGGCTTTTGTTTCAAATAACGTTTCTGCGGGCTTCCTCCTCGGATTGATTGGTTTCGCTCCTTTCGGGATCTCGGATTGACCCCGTGTGAAGAATCTTCACATAATTCACAATTAAGAGTTCCGTTCCTGCCCGCCGAACAACGGTGCCCAGCCGCGGGCTCAAATCGGTCGGCGCAGACATCCAGGTCAAGAGCCGAAAGTTGGTCGGGCACCTGAACGGCGGCATTCAGTATAATGGGCGCATTGATCAGGCTCGGCACAACGGGAGTCTCGGATGCGCTGGACGCGGGAAGAAAACCGGTGGGAATCAGGCCTCCTCCAAACCTTGGCCGTGCGCTGTTTCCATTGACTCTGCCGTACATCCTTTCCCGCTGTCGGCGAGCATTTTCCTGGTATATTGACAGCTCAAAGCTAGCGCCCAAGAGTACCCGAAATCCTGCTCGGACGAATCACTGCGGAAGGAACCGAAGCGAGGTGTCTGCCATGGGGTGGATAACGAGGCGGGAGTTGCTGGGCTCCGGTCTTGGCGGCTTCATGGCCCTGCCATGGCTGGCCTGCCCGAAAGCGTGGGCGGAACCGGTCGAACCGAATGACGAAAGGAGGGAACAAGAAATGAACGGAGCAACAAATCCCGATGCGCGTATTGAGAAAACCGGACTCACCGATGCCGAGATCGTTCTCGGCGTATCGGCTGCTTTCTCAGGTCCCTCACGAGGCCTCGGCATTGAGCTTTACCGGGGTGCCAATTCCTATTTCGAGCACGTCAATCGGGCCGGCGGCGTCGGAGGCCGCAAGGTCGTGCTCAAGACCTATGACGACGGCTACCAGCCCAACCCGGCAGTCACCAACACCATGACCCTGGTGTTGGAAGACCAGGTCTTTGCCCTGTTCGGCTATGTCGGCACGCCAACCGTCACGCGGGTCCTTCCCATGCTGAAGAAGTTCCAGGAAAGAAATGCCTTCCTGTTCTTTCCATTCACGGGCGCCCAACCCCAGAGAGAACCTCCCTATGGGGATTTCGCCTTCAATCTCAGGGCTTCCTATCGCCAGGAAACCGCTGGTCTGGTCGACAATTTCGTGTCGATAGGCAACAAGCGCATCGCCGTGTTCTATCAAGCCGATGCTTATGGTCGCAGCGGTTGGGCGGGAGTGCGGCTGGCGATGAGCCGACATGGTTTGGAAATGGTCGGTGAAGCCACCTATCGTCGAGGGGCAATGTTTTCCGGCAGTATGCGACGCCAGGTGGAGATACTGAAGCAGTCCAACCCGAGCGCCGTCATCTGTATCGGCTCCTACGCCGCCTGTGCCGCGTTCTTGCGGGACGCCGTCGACCTCGGGTTGGAGGTCCCCATCGCCAACCTCTCCTTTGTCGGGAGCGAGAACCTGTTGAAGTTGATTACGGAGGGACGGGACGACAGCCAACGCTACACCAGGCTGCTGGTGAATTCGCAGGTCGTGCCCAGTTATGAAGACACTTCAATTCCGGCGGTCGAGCAGTATCGAGAAATGATGGATCGGTATGATCCCCAACCGCCGTCGCACCTGCTCAAGGAAGACTACACGCCGTTCTCGTACAGTTTTGTCAGCCTGGAAGGATTCCTCAACGCCAAGCTGATGGTCGAGATCCTGCGGCGATTGGGGGATCAACCGGATCGGAACAAACTCGAGGAGGCCATTTTCACGATCAGGAATTTCGACATCGGCATTTCGGAGCGCGTTTCCTTCGGCCCCGATCGGCGTCAGGGGCTGCAACAGGTTTACTACACCGTTGTCGAATCGGGTCGCTTCGTGACCCTGGAGAGCTGGGAGGACAGGTTTGCGTCATGAAAATTCAGAAGCTGTTTCAGAAGACCCTGGTCGGCATCTTCTTCCTGTTTGCGGTGATCAGCCTGTCGACCTCCGCCCTGTGCATCTACACGGTCGATACCCACCTGTCGGCTGAATACGAGAGCAACAGCCGCGGGATCGCAAAGACAATCGCCGACTCAAGCGTCGACATCCTGCTGAACCGCGACTTGTCCGCCCTTCAGTCCCTGATCGACCAGTTCATCGAAATCCAGGGAATCAGCTACATCTACATCACCAGCGAAGATGGCGAGTTTTTGGCCCACACCTTCGTTCCGGGGATTCCCACTGAAATCGCGCAGAGCGATCATTCCTCCAGGGCGACCATGGAGCGTCATCTCCCCGGAATGGGGGACTTCGTCGAAGTAAGCAGCCCCATCCTTGCCGGTGTCGCCGGCGCCGTGCATATCGGCATGGATACGGGACTGATCGCGCTGAAGATTCAACGGGTGGTCGGACAACAGGTCTATCTCATTTCCTCCATCTTCATCATCGGCGTCTTTGCCGCCATCTGGCTGGTCAGGCTTGCCGCAAGACCGATCGACTCGGTGATTGCCTATGCCGCCAGACTGGCACGGGAGCGAAACAAGGACAGCTCGGACGACAAGCTCCTGGCCCGCGACGACGAGGTCGGACAACTCGCTCGCCTGTTTCTCTACTTCTCGACGGTCATGGACTTTGACAAGGCGCGAGGCGCTCCGCCTGGCGAGCAGGTCTGATCCAGCACCCGGAGGCAGTTGGAATGGCCATGCCGCGTGTCGTACTCCCACGCACGGTGATCGTGCTGCTCTGCACGCTGCTGCAGATCTGTTTCGGGACGGTGTATGCCTGGAGCTTTTTCCAGACGCTTCTGGTCCAGGACTACGGCTGGACCTTCACTCAA
>JAPVWS010000526.1 GCA_027493295.1 Candidatus Versatilivorator vitaminiformans
GACCTCCATTCCCATGGCCAAGGCCACCTACGACCTGATGGGCAAGGCGGCCGGAGTCCCGGTCTACAAGCTCTTCGGCCAGCGCTACCGGCGCTGGGTGCCCTTCTCCTCCTGGACGGTCTCCACCCATCCGCCCCACATGGTGGAAGCCGTACAGAAATACTCGGCCATGGGCTACAACTGGATGAAGTACCACCTCTCGCCCTTCGAGAACGTCTTCGATCAGCTCGAGGCCATGGAACAGGTGGCCCCCAAGGGATTCAAGCTGCACTTCGACCTCACCCGCTTCCACCACTACGGTCACAACCCCGACCTGGTGGAGCGGGTGGCTCGCTCTCCCATTGCCGGCTGCTTCGAGGACCCGCTGGAAACCACCGACATCGATGCCTACATCGATCTGCGCAAGCGAATCCGGCTGCCCATCCTCATCCATGGCAGCAGGATCCAGCACAGCTTCGAGGTGCTGCGGCGGGCCGCCGACGGATACATCATCGGACACAGCAAGCTGGGCCTGGTCATGCAGCGGGCCGGACTGTTCGCGGCCGCGGGCGTGCCCTTCACCGTCCAATGGGTCGGCGGTGGCATCACCCAGGCCATGTTGGTCCACATGCAGGCCGCCTTCAAGACCGCCGACTTCCATATCACCACCGCGGCCGAGACCCTGGCCGGTGACGTGACCAACGAGCGGTTCAGGCCGACCAACGGCTTCGTGCGTGTCTCGGAGAGCCCCGGCCTGGGAGTGACCCTGAACCGGGAAGCCCTGGAAGAGCTCACCCGCAACCGGCCTCCCCAGCAGCCGCCCTTCATCCTGAGGACCCGCTTCAAGAACGGGTCCGTTATGTACAACCTGATGAAGCCTCCTGAGACTCGGCATCTGATGGTCCTGCCCCACCGATGGCGGCTGATTCCCATGGCCTTCGACGCACCGCTTTCCACCGACTACTGGGACAACGACGGCTCCCCCGAGTTCCAGTCCATGATGAAGCGCCTGGAATCCGAGGCCATGGTGCTGCAGAACGAGTAGGGAAAATTTCCGATCGGCCCGGCAGGCCCCGCTAAACCGAAGCTGTCCCAAAGGAGATGACGGTCACCCTTGAGTCCATCCGCAACCGATTCAAACAAGACTGAGAGGCGGCGCCGGCTCCGCTGGTGGCCGGCGGCGGCCATCGGAATTGCCGCCCTGGTCGCCTTGACCTGGATCTGGTCCGCCGAGGTAAGCCACGAGGCGGTCCGAACCGTCCGGACGGCCATGGTCGTGATCGTTTCCCTGCTGCTGCTCCTCCTGTGGTGGATGCTGGCCTCGGGCCTGAGATGGAGAGCCAGGTGGTTGGGATTGGCGGCTGTCGTCCTGGTCGGGTTTCTGCTGCGCAGCCTGGTGGCCTATGAGGGAGTGGACGGCAACCTGGTTCCCATCCTGCGCTGGAGCTGGACCTCCCGGACCGTCCCCGAGATCTCCGGCTCGGGATCGGGCCTGCACACGGTTACGGTAGCCGGCGCGGAGACCGACTTTCCCCAGTTTCTGGGCCCCAACCGGGATGCGCGGCTGCCCGGACCCAGGCTGTCCACCGACTGGACCCAACATCCTCCCGAGGAGCTCTGGAAGCAGCCGATCGGCCTGGGATGGTCCTCCTTCGCCATCGCCGGCGAGCTGGCCGTCACCCAGGAACAGCGCGGCTCACGGCAACTGGTGGTCGCCTACCAACTGCGCAGCGGCGAGGTCGTCTGGGTCCACACCGACCAGGGCTCGTTCCAAAGCGCCCTGGGAGGAGACGGCCCACGGGCCACGCCCACCGTTTCGCGGGAGGGCAGAGTCTACACTCTGAGCCCCAGGGGCCTGCTCAACTGCCTGGAGCTCGAAACCGGCAAGCTGCTCTGGCAACGCAACATCGAGACCGAAAACGCGGCCGGCGGCATGCGGTGGGGGCGCAGCTCTTCCCCGCTGCTGGTCGACGACCTGGTGGTGGTCAATCCGGGAGGGTCCCCCCATCGTTCCCTGGCCGCCTACCGCCAACTCAGCGGCGAGCTGGTCTGGACCTCCGGAAACGCCGTCACTTCCTACGCCTCCCCCACCCTGCTCACCCTGCTGGGCCGGCCTCAGATCGTCATGGTGAATCAGCAGATGGTCACCGCCCATTCGCCCGACGACGGCCGCATCCTCTGGGAGCAGGCCTTCCCCAGCGGCCAGCCTCACTGCTCCCAACCGGTGGCCGTAGCCGACGACCTGGTGTTCGTCTCCAGCGGCTATGGAATCGGCAGCAGGCTGTTCCGGATCAGCCCCGGCGAGGATGGCAAATACCGTTCGGAAACCGTTTGGGAAAGCCGGGGACTCAAAACCAAGTTCACCAACACCGTCCTGCACAAGGGCTCGATCTACGGCCTGGACGAGGGGATCCTGGTCTGCCTGGACCCGGAGACGGGCCGGCGGCGCTGGAAGCGGGGCCGCTACGGCCACGGCCAGCTCATTCTGGTGGGGGACCTGCTGCTCATCACCTCGGAGCAGGGCGAGGTGGCGCTGGTGGAGGCCAATCCCGAGCGGTACCAGGAAGTCGCCCGCTTCCCTGCCCTCGACGGAATCACCTGGAACACGCCGGCCCTCAGCGGCGACCTCCTCCTGGTCAGAAATCACCAGGAAGCCGCCGCCTACAAACTTCCCGTGGCGCAGTAATCCCCGGGCTGCCGCCCGGGGATGGTCTGTTGAAAAACCCTATCCTGCGGCAGCGTTATGGGTTAGGAGAGAGCTGCGAAGCTGCGGTTGGAGTCGGTACCCCGGCGAGACGCCACTTATAGACCATCCTTATAGAGCTGCAAAGCAGCGCCCTCGTGTAGCCCCGGGTGTCAACCCGGGGTCGTCTGGGTCTGCGCCAACCCAGCCGCGAATGCGGCGGCATTGAAAGTTCCAGAATCGTTCATCGCCGTCCCGTGCTGTTCATAACGGTCTTTATTGTCAGTATGTT
>JAPVWS010000527.1 GCA_027493295.1 Candidatus Versatilivorator vitaminiformans
ATATAGAGCACTCCGATATTGAGGTCGCTGACAATGAACCGCTCGCCGAAGGGCAACACCACAAACGCGGCAAAACCGCCGGCGAAAACCACCAGGGGGGCCAGCTTGAAGAGCAGACGGTCGGCCTGAGCCGGGATGATGTCCTCTTTCAGGAGCAGCTTGACCCCGTCGGCAATGGTCTGGGCCCACCCGTGCCAGCCGCCCACCCGCATCGGCCCCAAGCGGTCCTGCATGTGGGCCGAGACCTTGCGCTCCCCCCAGATGGCTACCAGGGGGATTACGGCGACCAAACCCAGGCACAGCAGACAGGCCAGCAGCATGGGGAGGAAGATCTGCAGAACCTCGGGCAATTGTTCGTACCCGGGCACCTGCTGAGTCAGTACCTCTCTGAGGTATTCCATGGATGCGTACCGGATCTTCCTTGTGGCATGAAATCGGCATTCGATCCTCGGCCCTGCCGAGGGAACTAACGGTCGATCTCACCCATCACGATATCGATGCTGCCGATGATGGCGATGATATCCGCCACCATCCCACCCTTGGCGATGGCAGGAAGCAGGCTCAGCACCGTAAAGCAGGGGGACTTGACTTTGACCCGGAAGGGGATGAGTCCTCCGCCGCTCACTATGTAGTATCCCAACTCTCCTCGAGGCGTTTCGGTGCGATCGTAGACCTCGCTCTTCGCCGGGCGCACCCGTCGGGGAATGTGCTCGTGCACGTCTCCTTCGGGAAGTCGATCCAAGGCCTGGCGAATCAATCCAAGGCTCTGCTCCATCTCGCGAACCCGCACGTAGTAACGGTCCCAACAGGAGCCGAGAGGACCGTGCTCGCCCAGGCCCACCGGAACTTCGAATTCGTAGGTCTCGTAGCCGCAGTAGGGTTCTTCCTTGCGCAGGTCCCATGCGATTCCGGATCCGCGCAGGTTGGGTCCGGTCACGTTGTGCGACAGGGCCTGCTCCTCGCTGATGATCCCGACATCGGCCGTGCGTTCCAGGAAGATCTTGTTGTAGCTGAGCAACTTGTCCAACTCGGCGATGACGGGCTCGAACTGGGCCAAAAACTCGCGGGTCTTGGCCTCGAAGCCCTCGGGAATGTCGTGGGAAACGCCACCGACCCAGTTGTAGTTGTACAGGAGCCTGGCGCCGCACAGCCATTCGAACAGGTCCAGCACTTTCTCCCGCTCCCGGAAACAATGCAGGAAAGGGGTGAAAGACCCGATATCCATGGCATAGGTGCCAACCGAAAGCAGATGGCTGGCAATGCGGTTGAGTTCGGCCATCAGCACCCTGAGAGTCTTCACCCGCTCGTTGACTTCCAGATCCATCAATTTTTCGACCGCCAGTGCATAGCCCAGGCTGTTGTTCATGGAGGCAATGTAGTCCATGCGGTCGCAAAAGGGGATGACGCCGGGATAGTCGATGTGTTCAGCGTGTTTCTCGAAACAGCGGTGCAGGTAGCCGATGTGGGGAATGACGTTCCTGACGACTTCACCGTCGGTTTCCAGCTCCAGGCGCAACACACCATGCGTGCTGGGATGCTGGGGCCCCATGTTCAGGACCATTTCCTCGCCGGCGTAGGCTTCGACTTGCATATGAATTACTCGGGGGATGGCGCTCCGGGGCAGGTTGAAACGATCCCGTCAACCGGCTCGGAAGGGATCGGTTCCCAGATCTTCTCCCTCCTGGGCCCGTTCGGCAAACTGTTTGGCCGCCGCGGCCGGCATGCCGCGGTAGGTCTCCGGTTGGACGTAGTCCTTTCTCAGCGGAAAGTCCACCCAGTCGTCGGGACAAAGGATTCGGCGCAGGTCGCTATGGCCGTCGAAGTGGATGCCGTACATGTCGTAGGCCTCTCTTTCGTGCCAGTTGGCGATGTCCCAGACGGTTTCGACCGTGGGCAGTGCCGGGTCTTCTCTCGGCAGTTCCGCCTTGAGCACGATCTTGTGCCGGTGGTGCATGGAAAAAAGGTGGTACACCACCTCGAGCCGCTCCGGTTCGTTCTTGGCGTTCTTGTAGTCCACGCCGCTCAAGCACATCAAGGTATCGAAAGCCAGGTCGCGATCGTTCTTGAGAAAGGCGCAGATCTCCGCCACGGCATCCGAAGCCACCACAACGAAGGGCTGGAGGCATTCCTGGCTGGACTTGATGATTTGGTCCGGGAATTGATCCTGGAGGGTCTGGATGATCTCCGAGGCCTGTTTCATCCGATTAGGCGGGCCCTTTCTTGCGCGGACTCTTTCTTGCGAAGCACACGCTGCCGCATGATCTTTTCCTGAAGCTTCATGACGCCGAAAAGAAGGGCTTCCGGTCGCGGGGGGCAGCCGGGAACGTAGACATCTACCGGTATCACGTGGTCCACGCCGTTAAGAACATGGTAGCCGTGCTGCCAGTAGGGTCCTCCGTTGTTGGCGCAACTGCCCATGGAGATCACATACTTGGGTTCCGGCATTTGCTCATAAAGCCGCTTCACACGGGTGGCCATCTTCAAGGTGACTGTCCCCGCCACAATCATGACGTCCGACTGGCGGGGCGTGGCCCGGGGAATCATTCCGAAGCGATCCCAGTCGTAGCGGGAAGCTCCGGTCGCCATCATTTCGATGGCGCAGCAGGCCAGGCCAAAGGTCATCGGCCAAAGCGACGAGGCTCTTCCCCAGTTCAGCAATGTATCCACGGTCGTAAGAACGATGTTGTCGCCGAACCTATTCTCCAGGATTCCCATGGCTCCCTTCCGTCACTGGTAACGTTCCTCGGGCCGCACCCATTGCAGATCCCCCTTGGCCCAAACGTAGGCCAGTCCAACCACCAGTATGGCGATAAAGATGAGTCCTTCGATAAACGCGATCCACCCCAGTTCCTTGAAAACCACAGCCCAGGGCAGCAAAAAGGCCACCTCCACGTCGAAAATGATGAAAATCAAGGCGAAAACGTAGAAACGAATATTGAACTTGATCCAGGGACTGCCTACCGGGTTCTCCCCACACTCGTAGGGAATCAACTTTTCTTCGCTGTACTTGGAGGGGCGAATCAAGCTGGCAATGAGCAGATTGACGAAGATGAACAGCGCGCCGACGCCCAGAAAAACCAGCACATTGGCAAATTGAAGCGTCATCGGCGAAAGCGGCCGGTCGGGAACCGAAGGATCCCTTGCCAGGGATGATGTGAGGGATAGCGGTTCGAAAGCAATGCTGTCCCGAACCCGGAAAGCACTGGGCGCGGCCACCGCCGGGACTCAGGCGGTCCGCCGGGGACCGAAACTGCCCGACTCATCCTCGCCCAAATTACGGCGGGATGTTAGCATATCCCCGTACGATTACCAAAAAAGATATTGGCAGGATCATGAGGCGAGGGTGGGGCTGGCTGCTCCCGCACGGCGCGCATTCAAGGTTGCCCTCACCGGGGCGATAACTTACACTTTGTTCAAGGTGTGAACATGATCGCTTCCGTCGAAAGGATAATGAGAGCCATGAGGAGGCGCAGACTTCTTTTCTTCTCAATGATTCTGGGGACCCTCGTCCTGGGGGTGGCCATCGGAACCATGATCGACCATTCGGTAAGCGCCGCCAGGTCGGCGGCCACCACGCCCGCGCCCATCAGCGTGCCCTCGCCCACCAAGCTATCGTCGCACTTTTCAACAGTGGCTCAAAAAGTCGAGAACGCGGTAGTCAATATCAGCACTGAAACCATCGTCAGGCGGCAGTCTTCCCCCCGCCGGCAGTACCGCAACGACCCGTTCCAGGACTTCTTTGAACGCTTCTTCGGCCCGGAAATGCCCCGCCGGAGTCGTAGGAGCGAGTCCCTCGGGTCGGGCTTCGTGGTGGATGCCAAGGGGTATATTCTCACCAACGCCCACGTGGTTGAAAATGCCGACACCATCACCGTCAAGCTGTCCACCGGGGACGAGTACGAGGCCAAGGTGGTGGGCAAGGATGTCAATACCGACCTGGCCGTAATCCGGGTCGAAGCCAAAGAAAAACTCACCGCTGCCAGGTTGGGCGATTCGGACGGGATGCGCCAGGGCGACTGGGTACTGGCGGTGGGCAGCCCCTTTGGTCTGGAGCAAACGGTGACCGCCGGCATCATCAGCGCCACCGGTCGCAAGAACATGGGCGATGCCACGCCCTGGCAACAGTTCTTGCAGACTGACGCCGCCATCAACCGGGGCAACAGCGGAGGTCCGCTGGTCAACATGGCCGGAGAGGTCATCGGCGTCAACACCGCCATTTTGACCCAAAACACTTTTGGGGGAATGGGGGGAAATCTCGGTATCGGATTCGCTCTTCCCTCCAACCTGGCTACCAACGTTTATAACCAGCTCATCGAACATGGCAAGGTGCGGCGCGGGGCCATAGGAATTCGGATGCAGGGGGAGGCCA
Organism: Candidatus Versatilivorator vitaminiformans; assembly: GCA_027493295.1. Classification (GTDB taxonomy): domain Bacteria; phylum Acidobacteriota; class Terriglobia; order Versatilivoradales; family Versatilivoraceae; genus Versatilivorator; species Versatilivorator vitaminiformans. Next base: position 4,370 of record JAPVWS010000527.1, read on the forward strand.
CCTCTCAAACCCTCAAGGCCTTGGGCGCAGCCGACGGCAAGGGAGTGATTGTGGAAAGGACCGACCCGGCTGACGGTCCCGCCGCCAAGGCCGGGCTCGAGCAGGGCGACGTGATCGTGGAGGTGGAAGGAAACAAGATCAATGACACCTACGATATGCATCGAGTCCTCTCCACCGTGGCCCCGGGAACCAGTATCACCATCAAGTACATCCGCGACGGCCGGCTCAGGACTACCCAACTGACGGCCATGGATCGAGAGGACCTTCCTTCGGTTTCCCGCGGTGCTGCTCCTGCAGAGGAGGGCCCTTCCGAATCGGTCCGCCTGGGAATTTCCGCACAGAACCTCACTCCCCGACTGGCAAGGCAGTTCAATTTGTCGGAAGAGGAGAGCGGAGTTTATGTCATGAGGGTCGAACCCGACAGCATTGCCGACGAGGCCCGGATCAGACCCCACGACCTGATTATGGAGATCAACAAGAAGTCGACCCGCACCGTCGGTGACCTGCGGGAACTCACCTCCGACCTGCAGTCCGGCATGAACCTGTTGTTCCTGGTGAAGCGCTGGGACCGCGAAGCGGGAGAAATCACCACGCTTTTCCTGACGGGGTCGGTGCCCTAGCCCGCAGATTCTTCGCGCAACCGTCAGAGGCGAGTTGAAAGAAGATACGCCATGAAACCGTTTCTCACCGTGCTGACCGTTTTCTTCTGTGCCGGCCTGTTTTCCCCAATCAATCTGCAGGCCCAAGCTACCCGATCTTACCTGGTGCCCGAGGGAACACGCATACAGGTGCGCCTGGAATCAACCCTCAACTCCAAGACCAATCGGCAGGGAGACCGCTTCACCGCAAAGGTCGTTGAAAGTGTTCAGGTTCGGGGTAAGGAGGTCATTCCGATGGGCACGACGGTGGAGGGCCGGGTTGCCGAAGTCCGACAGTCCGGCCGCATCAAGGGCCGGGCCGAGGTCAACCTTATCTATGAGCGTTTGATTTTTCCCAACGGCGTTTCGGAGACCATCATCGCCTCCCAGGCCGAGCTGGACGACACTCAAAAAGAGGAAATGGACCGCCGTGAAGGGACCATCCTGGGAGAGTCCAGCCGCAAGAGCAGCGCCGCCGAAATTGGAGCCGGGGCAGCAATCGGCGCCGGTATCGGAGCCATCGCCGGCGGCCGAAAGGGAGCAGCCATCGGTGCAGGGGCCGGCGGACTCATTGGACTGGTCGACGTCTTGCGGCGGGGCGGCAAGGAAATAGAAATTCCGGCAGGTACTCTCATGGTTATCCGCCTGGATCGCCCGTTGACCGTCATCTCCACCAGGTAGGTGCCATCGCTCGCCCCACGAGAGGCCGAAGGCAGGCCGCCTACCCACACTCCTATCCCCCGTCCATGGTGGCGCCATCCGACGCTTCCGAACACAGGATCGGTCCGGTCTCCGACCCGGCTGATCCATTGTGCGCGCTGGTGCTGGAGCAACTTGGCGATGGCGCCTCCAACCTGGCGCTGGATGAGTTGTTGTTGCGTCGAGTCTCGGTAGAATCGGCTGCGGTCGAAACTTTCCTGCGCTTCTACGGTTGGCCGAAACCGACCTTGTCCCTCGGCATGTCCCAACAGGCCTCCAGGGTGGTGGATTTCGGATATTGTCGGCGACATGGCATCGCAGTCGTTCGCCGGGCCACTGGCGGAAAGGCGGTGCTGCACCATCGGGAAGTCACCTACTCCTTCATCTCCAACGACCGCTCCCTCTTCCCGGCCTGGTCCATACAAGATACCTACAGAATCATTTCAGCAGCTCTGCAGCAGGGTCTGGCACTGCTCGGGATCGAAACCAACCTCGCCGGCACGGCAGACGGGCAAAGACGCAGTCACCGGTTCCATCGCAGTCATGCCTGCTTTGCCACCACCCTTCACCACGAGATTCTGTTCGCGGGCAAAAAACTTGTCGGCAGCGCCCAGCGAAGGACCCTCCGGGGATTCCTGCAGCACGGATCCATTCTCCTGGACTTTGATTCGTGTTTGCTGCAAGGGGCCCTGCGCGGAAAGACACTTCCGAACCTGGCTTCCAACGTTGCAACCCTCAGATCCTGCCTTGGGGAGGCACCGGAGTTCTCTGCTGTGATCTCCTGCCTGCGGGACGGCTTTCGGCAGGGTCTCAACGTCCGAATAGAGGCCTGTCCCCTGGACCCGGATATGCAGTCGGAGGCGGAAGTATTGGGAAGGACGCGCCTGGTCGCCCCTTGTCACTCCTCCTCCTGAGCCACGACTTCAACGACTGTCACGAGGACGGACATCGCCTGTTTCATTCTCCACATTGCTCTGGGGCGCAGGCAAAAATCCAATGCCACGGCGAGGTTCCCGGGGAGACCTGATGGCAAGCCAAAAGCGCTTGACACTCCAGAATACAGATACTATAAACCGTTCAGTAACCTTCGATCAGGTAACGGTTCCAATGGACACCAAACGCGAGCTGAATGAGCGGGAAAGAGACATTCTGAAGTCTGTTATCCTGCACTACATCGCCAGCGGCAAACCGGTAGGCTCCCGTATCCTTTCCAAGGAGCGCAGTCAGCGAATCAGCCCTGCAACCATTCGTAACATCATGGCCGACCTGGAGGAAGCGGGTTATCTGATCCAGCCTCACACCTCGGCAGGCAGGGTTCCCACCGACAAGGGATACCGATTCTACGTGGACAATCTGCTGGAATATTCCTGCCTGAACAGCTCGGACCAGGAGTTGATCAACGGCAGGATTTTCACTCCGGACTCTCATGATAACGTCATGGAGCGGATTTCCCAGGCAATCTCCCACGCCACCAACAATGTCGGCTTCGTCATATCTCCCTCGCTCGGTCACAGCCTGTTGAAACACCTGGAGTTGATTCAACTCAGCGATTCCAAGATCCTGGTGATCACCGTGTCCAAATCGGGTCTGGTGCAAAACCGAATCATTCAAATCGACGAGTCGTTCAACCAACGCGAGCTGGACCAGACGGCCAGGTTTCTGAACGAGAACTACTCCGGCTACAGCCTGCTCTCCATCCGCGATGACATCCTCAAGAAGATGAAGGAGGAAAAAGCCCTCTACGACCGTTTCCTCAACAACGTGATATTGCTCTGCGATAGAGGTCTGATCGACGAGGTGGCCGAGCCCGATGTCGACATCTACCTCGACGGCGCTTCCAATTTTCTGGGTCAACCCGAGTTTGCCGACACCGAACGGATGCGGTCCATCTTCAGGACTTTCGAAGAAAAGAGCCGGCTGGTAAAGATCCTCAACCAGTGTCTTCAAGCGCGACCCGGACAGGGTGTAAGAATCATCATCGGTTCCGAAAACTCGTTGCCGGGACTACGGGAATACACTTTGATCTCCTCTCCGCTCACGATCCATGATCGGAATCTGGGCTCGGTAGGTATCCTGGGGCCGACGCGAATGGAATATGCCAAGGCCATCAACACGGTTGACTATGTCGCCAAGCTTTATGGTCAGATCCTCGGCGCCGACTCCGGAAGCGGCGAAGTGGCGCGCCTCTGATTGAATTCCCCCATTCAAGTCGAAAAGCCACCTCGGACCGACCGCTTCACAGCGGCTGCATCCAATTCGCGGAGACACGCAGGCACGGCGAACCGATGCCGTCCCGCAGCATGATAACAGCCATGGCTCCAACTTCAGAAAATGCGGATTCTCCCCCGGTGACGGCTGCCGCCCAGGCTGAAAACCCATCGGCGTCGCTCGAACGAGATGAAGCGCAAGAGCGGGAGCCCACCGCACGGCAGGGGGCCCCCGGGGCACAGCCACCGGCTGAGGGCCCCCACGAGCCCACTGGCGAAACCCCCACTGATGAAACGGACGTGGCGGCCCATGAGGACAGCCGACACCATCGCCTCAAGGCCGAAAACGAGGCGCTTTATCAGAGGCTGCTTCGACTTCAGGCCGAATTCGATAACTTTCGCAAGAGGACCGAACGGGAAAAGCAGGACTTCTTCGATTATGCTCTTACCGACTTTGTACGCAAGCTGCTGCCGGTCCTGGACGCATTTGAACGGGGGCTTGAGGTTGCCGAGGGCGAGACGGTTGCAGACTACAAGACGGGGTTTCAGCTGGTCCTGAAGCAATTTACGGAGGTGCTGGCCCAGGCAGGTCTGGAGCCCATTGAAACTTCGGGTCGAATTTTCGACCCAAACCGCCATCAAGCCCTGATGCGGGAGGAGACCGAAGCTTTTGCCGACAATCAGATTATGGGTGAACTGCAGCCGGGCTATACTCTCAAGGGCCGTCTGCTTCGTCCCGCTTTGGTAAAGGTTGCTGCCGCTCCGGACAAGACGACGACTGAAACACAAAGTAATTAGAACGGTGTAGGGAGATTGTCGCTTTGAGCAAGCGCGATTACTACGAAGTCCTCGGTGTTTCCAAATCGGCCTCCGACCAGGAGATCAAGAGCGCCTACCGCAGGCACGCCGTCAAGTACCACCCCGACAAGAACCCCGGGGACCGATCCGCCGAAGAAAAATTCAAGGAAGCGGCAGAAGCCTACAGTGTTCTGGGCGATCCCCAAAAGCGGGCTCAGTATGACCGTTTCGGCCACAGTTCGGTCAGCGGGAGCGGGGGCGCCGGCTTCGACCCGACCATCTTTTCGGAATTCGGAGACATTTTTGGCGACTTTTTCGGTTTTGGCGACCTGTTCGGCTCGGCTTCCCAACGCCAATCTTCCGCGCGCAGGGGAGCCGACCTCCGTTACGACCTGCAGATCGACTTCATGGACGCGGCCTTCGGAATGAAGACCAGGATCAAGGTGCCCCGTATGGAGGCGTGCGGGACCTGTCGGGGTTCCGGTGTCCCACCCGGGGCTGCGCCCACAACCTGCCCCACCTGCCACGGGCAGGGCCAGATGCGTTACCAGCAGGGGTTTTTCAGCATCAGCCGTACCTGCCACCATTGCCAGGGCTCGGGACGACTGGTCAAGGATCGTTGCGTCGATTGCCGCGGAGAGGGTCGCATTCGCCGGGAGCGTTTCCTCCAGGTGACCATTCCGGCCGGAGTCGACAGCGGTTCCCGGGTAAGGTACTCCGGCGAGGGTGAGGGAGGTCTCCAGGGTGGACCGCCGGGAGATCTCTACGTGGTCTTGAGAGTGGGAGACCATGAAGTCTTCGAGCGCCAGGAGAACGACATTCACTGCAGGATTCCCATCAGTTTCACCCAGGCCGCATTGGGTGCGACCATCGAGGTCCCTACCCTGGAAGGAGAGGAAACCCTGTCGATCCCGCCAGGCACTCAAAGCGGCAAGGTTTTTCGATTGCGAGGCAAAGGCATCCCCGGTGTCAACGGCCGCGGCCGTGGAGACGAATTCGTCTCCGTCAACGTGGTGACTCCCAGAAAGCTCAATCGGGACCAACGCCGCTTGTTGGAGCAGTTGGCGAAACTGACACCGGTGGAGAACAAGCCCCTGGAGCGGGGGCTGTTCGACCGGGTCAAGGACATTCTGGGTTGATCCCCCCGACCCGCCTCTCTCATTCCCCATTTCCCCGACCGGTCAGGCCCTGCACCACAGGTCCCCCGCCGGGAGCCGGTTTATCAAGACTGCCGCCGGCATCGTCCCTTCATTCAAAAATCCATGAGACAGTGGAATTATCTCCAGTTCTCTCTTCACCCCCGGCATGTTGAAGCCGCCTCGGCCATCGTTGCCGAAATGGGGACCCGAGGCCTGCACGAACAGCCCCTGAAGTCGGGAGGGGTGTTGCTGAAGGCCTATTTCGATGCCTCCAGCGACATCGGCCGTGTGCACAGCGATTTCGAGTCCCGATGCCGGGATTCAGCCGTCCCGGTTGCCGGCTGCGCCGCCGGAATTGAGGAAGAACGCGACTGGCTGAAGGAATGGCGCCGGAATCTGAATCCCTTCCCCGTCGGCGCCCGCTTTTGGATCGATCCCGGAAGGCAGGTTTCCGAGACTTCCGTCCAGGATCGTATTTGCATGTGGTTGGAGCCCCAAATGGCCTTTGGAACCGGCACGCACGAATCGACCCAGCTCTGCCTGGAGGTGTTGGAAAGACTCCCCTTGACCGGCAGAACCGTGCTGGACATCGGCACCGGATCCGGGATTCTGGCAATCGCCTCCGCCAAATTGGGAGCTGCAGACGTCCTGGCGTGTGATATCGATCCGGTGGCCATTCAGGTCGCCCGGTCCAACTGTTGCCGCAATCGGGTCGACCAGAGGATCCGCCTGTTTACGGGAGAAGTCGAGGCTCTCGCCGGAAGCGGATTCGATGTCATCCTGGCCAACCTGGAGGGAAGCCTGATTCAGCAGAAACTGAACGCCTTCGTCCAACACCTCCATCCGCAGGGCAGCCTCGTTCTCTCCGGGTTGCTGGAACGGGATGCAACGGGCATATTCCGGTCGGGAATCGTTCGCGACCTGCCGCTGACGCTGTCGCAAGATGTCGCCAAGGGAGAATGGCGGTGTCTCGTGTTTGGAAGGAACCCCTTGGCCCAGCCTGAGGGACATTGATCCAGCCGGCCCGGTACCCGGCTTCCCGGCCACTCTCCCGGTTCACGAGTAGGCTGTTGTTTAGGATCCACCATGCCAGGCCGAAGATTTTTTCTGGACACACCCCCAAGCGGAGCCGTCGCAATGCTGGAGGGACGCGAGGCCCACCACCTGATTCATGTCCTGCGCGCGGAGGTCGGTACCGGCGTGGAACTCATAGACGGAAGAGGATGTTTATGGTCGGCCCGTGTCGGGGAGAAATTGGGGAACCGGGTACGCCTGGTGGAAGTGTCTCTACTCTCCGAGACTGCCGGGCCGAGAGTCCGGCTGACGCTGATCCAGGCCCTCTGCAAATCCGATCGCTTGTCCTGGATTCTGCAGAAAGCCACCGAACTGGAGGTTTCCGAGATCTACCTGGTTCAGGGTCGCCGTTCGGTGGTCAGAATCTCCCAAGACCGGAGGCGGGCCAAGCTGGAACGCTGGAGGACCATCCTTGTCAACGCGGCCAAGCAGTGCCGTCGTTCGACCATACCGGAACTTTATCCACCCCTGGAGTGCCGTGAGGTTTGCGAAGCCGTCGAGTCCGATCTGAAGCTTCTCTTTCAGGCCTCACCCCAGGCTACGTCTCTCAAGAAGCTGCTTCGAGGCAAGTCCTGGCCGTCGGTCGCCTTCGCCGTCGGTCCGGAAGGCGGATGGACCCACGAAGAATACGAGACCTTCCTGCGAAGCGGATTTCAGTCGGTCCAAATGGGCCACAGCACCCTGAGAACCGAAACCGCTGCTACGGTTGCGGCGGCGCTTTTGCGGTACGAACTGTTCCCGGGAAATTGATTGCTTCCGCACCGGCCTTGAAATAGTATCGGCTCTTGATGAAACAGGACGTTCCGCTGTTCACCCCCCCGACATCTCGCCTCGGACGCTTGAATCCGTCTCCGTCTCGCTGCCAGGCGGTCCGCCTGGTATTCTGCAGCCTACGGAGGCTTTGCTTCACTGTGCTGGCTCTGGCGGTGTACACCCTCCCTTCGCACGCACAGCAGCGTCCCTTGCAAACCGAAGATCCCACCATCTTGAAATCGGGCCGCGCCTCGGTCGAATTTGGGTTCGATTTTCTGCAGGACGCCAAGTTTCCGGTCTCGGGACTACGAGGGGATCAGACCGGTCTGGGAGTCATGGGCCTTCATATCAGCCTGGCCGGGGTGGCGGAAGTACAGATGGACTGGACCGCGCACAACCTTCTCTCGGTTACTGAGGCCACGCCCGCCCCGGTGAGGCCCCATTTGAGTTCCGGCGGGACCGCCACCAGCGACTACGGCGATCTCTTCCTTTCCAGCAAGATACGCATGTTGCGCGAAGCCGGCCCCAAGCCTTCTTTTGGCTTCTTCACTTCAGTGCAGGTACCCAATGCATCCACCGCCAAGGGCCTCGGCTTGAACGCCACCCAATATCGTGGCGGCATTCTGGTGGGAAAGCACTTCGGTGAACTCCATGTCTTCGGCAATCTGGGATTGGGGATCCTGGCCAACCCCATCCTGGCGGGAGTGCAAAACGACGTCATGCTCTATGGGCTGGCCGGGATCTACCCCCTCACCTCCAAGGTCAATCTCGCCGGGGAGGTATTCGGCCACCGCAACAGCCGCCACCAGGCGCCGCTGGGAACCGAGAGCCTCTCTCAGTTTCGCATGGGACTCCAGATCCACGCCGGCGGTTTGCGTTGGGACGTGGCCGCCGTGGCCGGGCTGGCACACCACTCCCCCAAGTCGGGCATCGTGTTCGGCCTGACCAAGCAGTTCGACTCCTTTCTCTCCCCTAGGCATTAACATTCCGTCTCAATTAAATCCGGCCCCTGCCCTCTGTACGTTGGGTGGCTGCGGGTTCGGAAACGCAGCTTTAAATGCGCCGCATTCGCGGCTAGGTTTGCGCGGAATTCCAACGACCCCGGGCTGCCGCCCGGGGCTACACGAGGCCGCTGCGTTGCAGCTCTAAAAGGATGGCTTGTAGGAGATGTCTCGCCGGGCAACCCACGCCAGCCGCAGCTTCGCAGCTCCCCCTTAACCAACAACACTGCCGGCGGATAGGATTTTTCAACTGAATATCTTCGAGCGTCTGCCCCCCAATTTCGAAAAACATCCTTCGAGAACCCCAGCTATCACTCCCCCCTTGAGGGGGAGTCGCAGAAAGCCGAGCCGAATGGCGAAGGCTGATGCGGTGGGGGCAAGGCTCGGCAACGGACCGTGCCACGCGGCTTGAAACCACCGGCGGCTGAGGCTCAGACCGAGGGGAGGGTCAGAAGAGGGGCGTTTCGGGATTCGAACTGGGTGATCAGGTCTTCGTGCCGCAGGGTGAGGCCGATGTCGTCCCAACCGTTGAGGAGGCAGCGGCGCCGGAAGGGATCGACCTGGAAGCCGTAGCTCATCCCGCCTTCGGCCTGAATCTGCTGCTTCTGCAGGTCAACCGTCATCCGAAAGCCGGCCGTCTTTCGAACGCGCTGAAAAATGGCTTCCACCTGCTCCTCGGAGAGCCGCACCGGGAGTAGACCGTTCTTGAAGCAGTTGTTGAAGAAGATGTCCGCAAACGAGGGAGCGATGACACAACGGAAGCCGTAGTCCAACAGGGACCAAGGGGCGTGTTCCCGAGAGGAGCCGCACCCGAAGTTGGCTCGGGCGACCAGGATGCGTGCCCCCCGGTAGCGTTCCTGATTCAACTCGAATTCAGGATTGAGGGTCTTCCCTTCCAGAAAACGCCAGTCGTAAAAAAGGAACTGGCCGAAGCCGGTCCGTTCGATCCGTTTGAGGAACTGCTTGGGAATGATCTGGTCGGTATCTACGTTGGGCAGATCCAGCGGCGCCACCACTCCGTGAACTTTCTCAAAGGGTTCCATATTCGCATCCTCGGCGATCGGGCGGGCTTCAGGTCGGGTTGGATGAGGGTGTTCGCTCCAGTTCGTATTGTCTGACATCCACCAGATGGCCTTCAATGGCCGCGGCGGCCGCCATGACAGGGCTGACCAGGTGGGTCCTGCCTCCCTTTCCCTGCCTCCCCTCGAAATTGCGGTTGGAGGTGGACACGCACCGCTGGCCCGGGCGAAGGATGTCGGGGTTCATCCCCAGGCACATCGAGCACCCCGATTCACGCCAGTCGAATCCGGACTCCCGAAACAAGTGGTGCAACCCCTCCTTTTCGGCCTGCCATTTCACCTGTTGAGACCCGGGCACCACCATGGCCTCAACTCCGGAAGAAACGCGCCGCCCCTTGACGAAGCGAGCCGCCGACCGGAGGTCCTCCAGGCGCGAATTGGTGCAGGATCCGATGAAGACCCGATCCACCGCAATGTCGACCAGGGGCGTGCCCGGCTTCAGAGCCATGTATTGCAGAGCTCGCTCGGCAGACTTGCGTGCATTGGGATCATCGAACTCCGCCGGGTCGGGAACCCGGGAATCGATGGGGGCCACGTGGCCCGGATTGGTGCCCCAGGTGACCTGCGGACTCAAGCCAGCGGCCTCGATGTGGATGGTGTTATCGAATTCAGCCCCAGGGTCGCTGGTCAGTTTTTTCCAGCCGGCTACGGCCTCTTCAAAATTTGCGGGAGCGTACCTTCGGCCCCGGAGATAGTTGAAGGTGGTGTCGTCCGGGGCAATCATCCCGGCTCGGGCTCCTCCCTCGATCGACATGTTGCAAACGGTCATGCGCTCTTCCATGGTGAGGTCCCGGATGGTTTGGCCGGCGTACTCTATCACCGACCCTGCCCCGCCGCTGGTCCCGATACGACCGATGATGGAAAGGATAATATCCTTTGCCTCGACACCATAAGGGCGCTGGCCTTCCACCTGGACCAACAGCGTTCTGGGTTTGTCCTGGAGCAGACACTGTGTGGCCAGAACATGTTCCACCTCGCTGGTGCCGATCCCGAAGGCCAGCGCTCCGAAGGCGCCGTGGGTCGAGGTGTGGCTGTCACCGCACACCAGGGTCAACCCGGGCAACGTCAGGCCGAGTTCCGGACCGATGACGTGCACGATGCCCTGGTAGGGGCTGTTCAGGTCGAACAGGGTGATCTCGAATTCCCGGCAGTTCTCCTCCAGCGTCTGCACCTGTTTGGCTGCAATGGGGTCCCGGATGGGCAGTTGGCGGTCCGTGGTCGGGATATTGTGGTCCATGGTTGCGAAGGTGAGGTCGGGCCTGCGAACTGGCCGTCCCGCCAGTCGAAGTCCCTCGAATGCCTGAGGCGAGGTCACTTCGTGCACCAGGTGCCGGTCGATGTAGAGGAGGCAGGGCTGGCCCGGCTCTTCCCGGACCAGGTGGGCTGTCCAGATCTTGTCGAACAGGGTCTGTGGCTTCATGATTGAGGAACTCCTCACGAGCAAATTTCCCGAAGGGTATTATAGCGGCTTCCGCAGCAGCCCTGCTCACGGATCATTGCAAGGAAAATTGGTCGATCTCCAACAAAAAACGAACCACGAATGGACACGAATAAACACAAATGCAGATAGAACTGATTCAATGAGTTTCTTGCAATATTAAGCAGTGGGGCGTTTGCCGGGATTGGCCACAAAAGGCACAAAAAACACGAATTATGGCTTTTGTGCCTTTTGTGCTTTCTGTGGTTAGACAGTCTTTTTCACCAGGTCGAACCCGATATCGAAAAAGGCAGGACCTCAGGTTTGCGGGCAAGATGACCTGCCCCGTCACGAATTTTGCAAAAGGCTCCAATGACAAGCGGAAAACCGCTCGATATCGGGCATTACCCCCCAAATCAACAACTCATCAATCAGTTTATGGGTGTTCATTCGTGTCCATTCGTGGTTCGTCGTTTTTTTTGTCGGAATCGCTCCTGTTTCGCTCTGCATGATCCGCCACTTTGTATGCGGCGGGGAGCAGCCTATTCGGAGCGAACAAAGTGCCCGGATCGGCCACCGGACTTTTCCATCAGGCGGATGTTCCCGATTTCCATGTTTCGGTCAATGGCCTTGCACATATCGTAAACGGTCAAAGCTGCCGCCGACACGGCCACCAGGGCTTCCATTTCAACCCCGGTCTTCCCTTCGGCCAGGGTGGTCGCTTCAATTTCCACCCCCTCGTCATTGACCGTGAATTCCACTTGAACGTGGCTCACTGGCAGGGGATGGCAGAGGGGAATCCACTGTCCGGTGTTTTTGGCAGCCATGATCCCCGCCAGCCTGGCTGCCTCGAGGACATTGCCCTTGGCCAGCCGGTTGTTGCGGATTTGGTCGATGGTTTCCGCGGACGCCCTGACCTCGCCCTGGGCGCGAGCCCTACGCTGGGTGACGGGCTTGGCCGACACATCCACCATCTGCAATCTGCCGGCATCGTCCAGGTGAGAAAATTGGCTCATGCTGTAGTTCCCCCGCATTCAGAAGAAAATCACACGGTCGAGGTTTCAAAATTCACAACCGGACAACCCTCTCATGGGCTCGAACAGCAGGGCGTCCGCTTCCTGGTCCGGAAGCAGTTCCCTGCACTCCAGGGGAACCACCACCAGGCCGTTGGCATCGGCCAGGCTGAAGATGTCCGCCGATCCCTTCCAGGATAGGGGTCTTATGCGAATGCGGCCGGAGTCGAGGGTAACGGCTGCCGGCAGCAGGGCCGTGCGTCCCGATTTCTCCAGAATTTTCCCTTGAACCCGCCCCCTCACCACGTTCAGGGATCCGGCCGATAACCCCTGCAGGGCCTTCAGCACGGGAGACACGAAAAGCTCGAAGGCCACAAAAGTTGACACGGGATTGCCGGGAAGACCAAAAACGCATTGCTGCTGCCGCCTCGCAAAAACCGTGGGTTTACCGGGTCGCATGCTGACCGCTTCGAACAGAATTCGAATGCCGAGTTCCTCAAATACCTCCTCGACCAGATCGTATTTCCCTGCCGAAACCCCACCGCTCACCAGCAGAAGATCGCTCTCCAGACCCAGACGGATTTGCCGCCTGAGCTGTTCCATGGTGTCTCCGGCTGTGGCCAAAACTCGGGGCACTCCTCCATGACTCGCCACCTGGGCGGATAGAGAATAGGCATTGGAGTTGCGGATCTGCCCCGGACCGGGTTCCTGATCGACGTCAACCAGTTCGTCCCCGGTAGCCAATATGCTGACCTCCGGGCGCCGATAAACCTGAACCCGAGCCTTTCCTACCGCGGCCAGACCGCCCACCTCCAGAACACCCAGGCGGGTCGAGGTTGGCATCAGGAGCTCGCCGCACCTGCGTTCCGAGCCTCTGGGGGCGATGTTGGCTCCCCAAGGAACCGATCGAAGCACAGCGACTTCATCCTTGGGCAGGCTTTCGGTATGCTCGACCATGACGACAGCGTCCGCGCCCTCGGGCGCCGGCGCCCCTGTCATGATTTGAATGGCCTCTCCCGATTTCAGAATCCGGGTCGGTACCTCCCCCGCCTTGATCTCACCCACGCATCGGAGCCGGGCCGGCAGCGGATCGAGATCCCGGGACTTGACGGCATATCCGTCCCGCATGCTGCGATCGAACGGCGGCTGGTCCGTGTCGAGGTGTACCGGCTCGGCCAGGACCCGACCTTGTGAAGCCGGCAACGGCACCACTTCGGTGGCCAGTCCGTCGGGCCGGATGGAGCGGCAATGGTCCAGAACGATTTCCCTGGCAGCCTTGACGGTCAGCATTGAAAAGGCTCCGAATTAACAGTTGGAACCCATTGCGAAATTCGGCAAGGGGACGTTTGCCGGGAATGGCCGTAAAAGGTGCAAGAAAACAACTTGTGACTTTTGTGCTTATTGTGGTTAGCGAGCATTTTTCACCGGGTCCCACCCGATATTGAAGAAGGCAGAACCTGAGTTGGCCGGCAAAATGACCTCCCCCGCTGCAAATTTTGCAAAGAGCTCGATTGGTTAATGCGCCTCGCGGGCACCCCACCCCTCGGACTACAGCAACGGTTTCGCTGAATCCGCAGGCAAAACCCCACTCTCCCCCTGAGTTGGCGCCCCTATGATACAGGGCCGGCAGGGCCTCCCGGAATCAATTCTTGGCTTCGGGTGGCCATTGGACCACTGACCATGTCTTGCCCATCAGGCCCAGATTCCATGCGCGACGTTAGGGGCGTCCCTTGTGGGCGCCCTCGACGCGGGACTGACCGTGGGAATGAGAGGAACCGGGCCACTACAACGGTTGCCCCTACTGTGGGGCAGGGTGGGACAGTCCTGTAGCGACTCCTCCGCTGCGCTTGGCGCAGGGCCCGAGATCGGGTATGCTTCAAAGCCCGAACTCGTCCAGCAACCGGGTTGAAACCAATTACCTGCGAATTTCGGGTGAGCCCCTTGATCGACTGCCCCTCCAACCGCAGTCCCTTGCAACAGGCCATGGGGAGAGTCAAACCCTTTTGGGACCAGAATCGGATCTTTCTTTCCCAGGTTCTGTCAAACTTCGGCACCGTCGGAGCTATCGCCCCCAGCTCACCGCTTCTGGCCAAGGCGATTGTCCAACCCCTTCAGGACCGGCCGGAACGACCCATTGCGGTCCTGGAAGTCGGGGCCGGCACCGGGGTCTTCACCGCCCGGATCCTCAAATCTCTGATCCCCGGAGACCGGCTGGACATCTACGAGTCGAACCCCAGGTTCTGCGGGTACCTGAGTCGCCTCATCCAAAATCAGGACCTCCAGGCCCGGGGCGTCCGATGCAACCTCCACAATGTCGACGTGCGTCAATTGGAACAGGCACGGCCTTACGATTTCATCGTCTGCGGACTTCCCTTCAACAGCTTCGATGTTCAGATGGTCGATGAAATCCTGGAGACCCTGATGAACCACCTGACCGCCAGGGGTGTGTTTGTCTATTTCGAATACTCCCTGTCCCCCGGCGTCAGGAGCCGCTTTCTCAAGGCCGCCGACCGCGACCGGCTCCGGAAGGTCAGCTTGAGGATTGGCAGGTTTGCCCGACAACACCAGTTCGGGTGCCGCCAGGTGTGGTGGAATCTCCCGCCCGCCAAAGCCCGCTATTGCCGCAAAGGCTCTGACGGCAGCGGTTTGCCGGAGATGAACCGCGACAAGGAGCCAGCAGCACCGCTTGTCAAGAATTGATGCCGCTCCAATAAAATCGAGGATAGAAACCATGCAGTCTCCCAGAACAATCTCCCACTCTTCCAGACCCCTTGCCATGTTTTTGGCCGGCGTGGTCTTGTTCACCCTGGTCTTGTGGATAGAGTCCACCGCTGCCGCGGCGCCGGTCCCGGTGCGGCCGGAAGACTCCAGCCTGCCGGAGGGAATGGAGCGGGTGACTTCGGTCGAAGGAATCACCGAATACCGGCTCGACAACGGACTTCGGATTCTACTCTTTCCCGACGCCTCCAAGCCCACCATTACCGTGAATATCACCTACCTGGTGGGATCGCTGCACGAGAGTTACGGTGAGACCGGGATGGCCCACCTGCTGGAGCACCTGGTCTTCAAGGGCACTCCCCGGCACCCCAACATTCCCCAGGAATTGACCGAGCATGGAGCCCGCCCCAACGGCACCACCTGGTTCGACCGGACCAACTATTTCGAAACCTTCAGAGCTACTGACAAGAATCTGGACTGGGCATTGGATCTGGAGGCCGACCGCATGATCAATTCCTTCATCGCCAAGAAGGATCTCGACAGCGAAATGACGGTGGTTCGCAACGAGTTCGAGCGCGGGGAAAACAATCCGGTCCGCATCCTGATGCAGCGCACGCTGGCCTCTGCTTTTCTCTGGCACAACTACGGCAAGTCCACCATCGGCGCCCGCTCCGACATCGAAAACGTCTCCATTGACCGCTTGAAAGCGTTCTATCGCAAGTACTACCAGCCCGACAATGCCGTCCTGCTGGTAGCCGGAAAGTTCGAGGAGGCCAGCACCCTGGCGTTGATTGCCAAGAAATTCGGTCCCATTCCCCGCCCGACCCGACGACTGCAGAAACCTTATACCTCCGAGCCCACCCAGGACGGTGAACGCGCGGTCACGCTGCGGCGCGTGGGAGACGTGCAGTTGCTGATGGCCGCCTACCACATTCCCGCGGGATCCCATCCCGACTTTGCCGCCCTTGACCTCATGACCCATATCCTGGGCGATACACCCTCGGGGCGGCTGCACAAGGCGCTGGTCGAAACCAAGAAGGCCAGCCGAGTCTACGGTTACAACTTCCAATTGCACGACCCCGGGGTTGCCATGCTGGGCGCGGAAGTACGCAAGGAGGATTCACTGGAGGAGGCCCGGCAGGCCTACCTGAGCACCGTCGAGAACATCCGTCGGGAGCCGCCCAAGACGGAGGAGGTGGAGCGGGCGAGGACGCAGTTGCTCAAAAACATCGACCTGGCTCTCAACGACGTGAACCGAGTGGGGTTGAGCCTGAGTGAATGGGTCGCCATGGGTGACTGGCGCCTTTTTTTCCTCCATCGGGACCGCATCAGAAAGGTGACTCCTGAAGATGTGCACCGGGTCGCGGCCACTTATCTGAAGTCATCCAACCGAACCCTGGGACAATTCATCCCCACCGAGAATCCGGAGAGAGCTGAAATCCCCAAACGCCCCGACGTCGCAGCCATGCTCAAGGACTACAAGGGGGACGCCGCCGTCGCCGCGGGCGAGGCATTCGATCCATCTCCCGGCAACATCGAGTCTCGAGTGCAACGACTGACGATCGGATCCAATCTGAAGCTGGCGCTGCTCCCCAAGAAAACGCGCGGCAGCACGGTCGTCGCCAATCTGAGACTTCATTTCGGCGACGAGAAGAGCCTGATGCATAAGAACACCATCGCGGGTTTGACCGGATCGATGCTTATGCGAGGTACGTC
>JAPVWS010000528.1 GCA_027493295.1 Candidatus Versatilivorator vitaminiformans
GTGCTGAGCCGAATCGAGCCCGTTTACTCTGAAGAGGCCAGAAAGGCCAAGTACCAGGGTGTGGTGGTCCTGTCGGCCATCGTTCGCAAGGATG
Source organism: Candidatus Versatilivorator vitaminiformans (assembly GCA_027493295.1). Classification (GTDB taxonomy): domain Bacteria; phylum Acidobacteriota; class Terriglobia; order Versatilivoradales; family Versatilivoraceae; genus Versatilivorator; species Versatilivorator vitaminiformans. The sequence goes on from JAPVWS010000528.1 coordinate 95, forward strand.
GAAGCATCGAGATCCTGAAGGTGATCCGCAGTCTGGGACTGGGCCTGGACGAGAATGCCATCCGGGCTCTCAAGGCGTGGCGGTTCCGCCCCGGGATGAAGGGCGGAAAACCGGTCGACGTGGCCTTGAATATAGAGGTCAATTTCTCTCTGCGCTAACCATCTGTCGCGCGAACCCCCTGTCGTTTCCTCAGCAACCCCCCAAAGACGAACAATCCGATTCCGGAGGCCGCCAGCACAGCTGCCGGGACGGGCACCTTGCCGACCAACCAGTCCACTGAATCGGCGACTTGCCAGTTGGACAGAGCCACGGCACCGGCGTTGACGGTGAAATGAGCCAGGATGGCGGGCACCAGGCTCCGGCTGCGCTGGACCATGACAGCAAACAGGATGCCCGCCAGGAAGGCCGGCAGGATCAGGAGCAGGTGCCGGTGAAAAATGCCGAAAAGTACCGCGGAGACCAGAATTGCCCGGGCCCGGGTTTCGAGTCCGAGAAGTTGATTGAGAACGAAACCGCGAAAGAGCAGTTCCTCGCATACGGCTGGAACCAGGGCCATCGTCAGCAGAATCCAGGCCGGGTGCGAGCCCTGTAGCCAGCTTTGAACCCCTTGCTGCATTTGTGCCGTATCGCCGCCCAACTGCCCCTGGAAGTAGTGAGCCGCCTCCAGCCATGGCACCAGGCACAGTCCCAACAGAATGGCAAGCCCTGCCTGGTAGAGGGGTACCGGCCTTAGCTTGAAGAGGGCGTCCCAACTGAAGCCGGCCAGTCTCCCGAACAGCAGCGGCGTCCCGGCTACGATCAAAACCTGCAGGGCCACCGCCTGGGCTCTGGCGGCTTCGGAAGGCTCGCGGGGAGCCAGCCAGGCTGAGACCGTCAATACCCACAGGAATACCAGTCCGACGCGCACCTCGGCGGGAGCGGATTGTAGTTGTCTTAGTCGAAGCACCCCTGACTCACCCTGAATCGGTTGCCCGGTCGTTTGGGACGGTGCCGAGCCTTGCCCCCCCACCGCATCAGCCTTCGCCATCCGGCTCGGCTTCTGCGACTCCCCCTCAAGGGGGGAGTGATAGAGTTCTACTGGACGCCCTGTGCTGGCCAAGAATCACTCCCCCCTTGAGGGGGAGTCGGTGAGACAAGGGCCCCGCCCGCAGTCGAACCGGTGGGGGGCAGTCTACGAGGTTCGTAAGAGTCCCCTGTTTCTCCCCGCACGATCTGTCCCGTCGTCGGGGACGTGGCCTGAGGCTTGGCATTCCAACCCCTTGGACCGACGGCTGAAACGGTCCGATGCCGGCTATGGCTCCCCTGCCGATTTGGAAGGGGTCTCTTTTTCTCGGAACAGGTTCGGGTCTATGGGCTGGCCCAGGGAGGCGCCCGTAACGGTGATCTGTGAGGTGACTCCCGTCTTTCGGGAAAGGACTTTCCTGGGGGACTGGAGTCCGTGGATCTTGGCGTAATCCTGATAACGTACTTCTCCCCGGAAGATTCCTGCGCCGCTCCTGGTTGCCCGCTCTGTCTCGTACTGGTACTTTTCGATCAGCCCGGTATCCAGGTTGATGGAGAGTCTGCCCCGAATGTACTCGCCGTCCACCAATCCGGTGACCTCCAGTTGTTCCAGGGATTGTCCCTCCTCCCTGATGCGAGTGCTGTAGCGGTACCTTGAGAAGATCAGCAGCAGCAAATCGGGGCGCAGCAGGGAGAGGGTCTCGTTCCTGAGAGGCGACAACTGCTTGACAGGTCGGGACAGCATGGTTCCGGCCACTTCGACCCAACCGCGGTTCTTGCTGAGGACCGTTACCACCGTGAGGTCGCCGTCCTGGACCTCGGATCGGAACTGGTCGGAATCGTTGAAGTAGACTTTGGCGGAAAGGGGTTTCGAATCCGGCTGAGAGGGGGACTCTATGCGGTATGCGAAAACGAAGGAGTTGAGAGAAAGAATCCTGGCTTCACCACCGTAGGCCCGCAGGGATCTTTCGACCAGGGCATGGCCCTGGCTGACTGCCGGCCCTGTTCTGTCGCCGTCGTCGGTTGAGAGGGCTTTTGGCTGAACAGGAAGGGTTGCGATCAGAATCAAGCCGATCAGAAGCGCCGGTAGCGGAAGACGGCAGGCCACCCCAGGCAAGGTTACGCCGGGTGGCGAGGGGCCGGAACTAGCTGGACCGCGCATAATATCCCTTTCTGGCCTTGACCCTTAAGCCTTTCCTGTTGGAAAGCTTCACCTTGATGGAGCGATAGCTTCCATCCCGCTTTCCGTTGGAAGACTGGTAGCTCAGCAGGTACTGGCTGCGCAACTCAGTCTCGATGGCCTGGAAGGCGCGTCTGAACTTCTGTGGTCTGTTGGGGAAGAATGCCGTTCCGCCGGTTTCGCGGGCGTACTTCTTCAGTGCCCCGGAGTTGCCGTAGGCCCTCCTGTAGAATCCTCCGATCTGGTTGGAGATGGCGTAGATTACCGTGTCGGCCCGCTGTGCGGACTCGATGGCCTCACGAATTTTCAGCTTGCTGGTAGTGTCTCCTCCATCGCTGATCAGCACGATCGCCTTTCGGCCCGACTCATGACTCAGCTTCTCGTCGCAGGCCAAAAAGACGGCATCGTGCAGGGAAGTGCCCCCACCGATGGCCAGCAGGCCGACAGCCTTTTCCAGCAAGCTCAGGCTGTTGGTGAAGTCCTGAATCAGGGAGACGCTGCGATCGAAGTTGATGATCATGGCCAGGTCGTTCTTTTTCAGGACCGTCC
>JAPVWS010000529.1 GCA_027493295.1 Candidatus Versatilivorator vitaminiformans
AATGTCCTTGATGGCCGCCTCGTCTTCAGCCGAAACCGCCGGCATGCCCGCCTCGATGCGGTGGACGCCGGCCGCGGCCAGCTTCTTGGCGATCGCCACCTTCTCCTGACGGCGAAACACGATCCCCGTCTGCTGCTCTCCATCGCGCAGGGTGACGTCGTGAATGCGGATCTGCGCCGGAAAATTCATGCCCTGAGTGGCTTCCGGCGCGTAGTTCCAAGGGCTGGCAAACCAGCTGTCGGTTTTCCAAGGTTGACTCATCTGTGTTCTCCTTAACGTTGAAAACTGGGCAAGATCGGTTTCAATCAGGGCGGTTGGGCAAAGGGATGAATGCGACGGTGCCGCCGGATTCTCGCGGCACAATCTATTGCATCGAACCGATGCCTGTCAAGCTCGCCCCGGCCCTCCGAACGCGGCCACCTTGGGTCGCCGGGAGGCTATCGGGAGACCGGTTTGCCGGCGGGATCAACGATCTCCACCGGCCCAAGATCGAGCCGGCGCACCGGATCCTCCAGCCGATTCAGGTCTCCGACCACAACCACCAGCAACCGGGTCTCGTCCAGATAGCCTCGAGCCGCGGCCCGAACCTGTTCCAACGTCACCGAATCGACGGACGCGGGGTAGCCCGCCAGCGTCTCCAGGGGAAGGTCATAGGCAAAAAGGTCGGCCATTTGATCCGCTACTCGCCCCAGGGTCTCGAACCTCTGGGCAAAACCACGCACCAGGTTCTGCTTGGCCGTCGACAACTCGGCCGGCGTGATGGGCCGGGCACTCCCGATGGATTCAATTTCCCGGCGCATCTCCAGCAGCGTCTCGGTGGTCACCGAAGTCTGCACGGCCGTGCCTCCCACCCAGAATCCCCCCTGGCGGGCATAGGCGAAACGGGTGGAGGCCCCATAGGTGTACCCCTTGTCCTCCCGCAGGTTGAGATTCAGACGGCTGCTGAAGCTGCCGCCCAGGACGGCATTCATCAGCTCGATGGCATGGTAGTCGGCAACCTTGCGGGCGGGGCCGATCGACCCGATCCGAATCTGCGACTGGGGAGCATCCTGGCGGTCCGCCAGGACCACTCGGATCCCCTCGGGAGGAGTGGCTTCAGGCAGGATGACCCTGGGCGCTTCACCTGCTTCCCAGCCGGCCAGGCAATCCTCGGTCAACCGGGTGGCCTCGGCCAAGGTGATGTCTCCCGCAAAAAGCAGGACGGCGTTGCCGGGCCGCCAATGCGTTCGGTGAAAGTCGACCAGCTCCTGGCGGGTCAGGGCGCGCATCGAAGCCTCGTCGCCTCCGGTTGGAAGCCCGAAGGGATGAGCTTCCCCGAACAACAGGGATCGGAAGACCCTGGCGGCCGTGGCCGAGGGACTGTTCCGCTCCTGAAGAATGCGGTCCATCCGCAACTTCCGCTGACGCTCCAGCTCCTCTGCCGGGAAGGTCGAATTCAGAACCAGATCGGCCAAAAGGCGAACTGCCGGCGCCAAGTGCTCCTCGAGCACTTCCAGGGCCAGATGACAGTTCTCGGACTCGGCGCCGGAACCGAAGGAAGCGCCCAGCCGGTCCAACTCCGCCTGGATCTCCAGGGTTGTCCTCGAGCGGGTGCCTTCGTCCAGCATGGCGGTGGTCATCCAGGCGACACCAGGCCTGGAGAGGGGATCCGAACAAGACCCCGACTTCAACAACAGGCTGACGGCCACCTTGGGAAGATCATGCCGCTCGGCCACCGCCACCGTCAGGCCCGAGGCGAGGGTCTCTACAGCCACAGCAGACGGTCGAAAGGACTTGGGGCTTCGGATCCCGGGCTGCTGCTCCCGGTTCGGCTCGGACCTCCGGGGACGGGCCGACGACTCGGGTACGAAGCTGAGGGCCACTCTGCCAGAGGTATTCAGCCAGGTCTCCGCAACTCTCCGCACCTCTTCCGCGCCCAACTGCTGGTAGCGCAGGTAGTCTTCCTGGAAGTAACCGGGTTCCCCCAGGAAGGTGTTGTACTGGTTCAAGAGATCGGCCTTCCCCCCAAAACCTCCGATACGCTCCAGGCCGCTCACGAACTCGAACTCCTGCTTGGCTTTTTCCCGTTCCAACTCCTCAGGGTCGGGTCCTTCCTTGGCAAAGGCAGCGATCTCCTCCCGGATGAGATCGTCCAGGCGGCCCAGGGTCTGACCGGGGCGGGCGGTGGCCACCACGCCGAACAGCCCGCTGATTTCCAGGGAATAGTTGAAGGCGGATACGTCCGAGGCCACCTGCTCCTGATAGACCAGCCGCCGGTACAGCCGCGAGTTCTTGCCCCGTGAGAGAATGCGTGAGGCCAGGTCGAGCTCCGCGTCTCCGGCGTGGAAATAGGCCGGCACCGGCCAGACCAGGTAGAGGCGCTCCAGAGGCACCCGGTCGGAGACGGTGACGCGGCGTTCACCCTCCATCCGAGGCACCCACAATCGGGGGCGCTCCAGGGGAGGGCCCGGGGGCAGCGGCCCGAAATACTTTTCCACCCATTCCCGGGCCTGAACCCGGTCGAAATCGCCGGCAATCACCAGGCTGCAGTTGTTGGGAGCGTAGTGCTTGTGGAAAAAATCCTTGGTTTCCTGCAGGGAAGTCGCGTCCAGGTCCTCCTGCGATCCGATCACGATCCAGGAATAGGGATGCCCCTGGGGAAACAGGTTCTCGAAGATCAACTGCAGCGCGCGTCCGTAGGGAACGTTTTCGTAGCTCTGACGGCGCTCGTTCTTGACCACGCCGCGCTGGTTGTCCAGCTTTTCCTGAGTGAGGGCATCGGCCAGATAGCCCATCCGGTCCGACTCCAGCCACAACACGTATTCCAGCGCCTCGCTGGGCACCGTTTCGAAGTAGTTGGTGCGGTCGAAGCTGGTGGTGCCGTTGACCCCACCCTCGCGCATATTAGCTCCAGCCCGTTCCAGATAGGTGAGGTATTCCCCGTCGGCGTTCCGGGACCCCTGGAACATCATGTGCTCGAACAAGTGGGCCAAGCCGGTGCGGCCCGGCTGCTCGTTCTTGGAGCCGACGTGGTACCACAGGTTGACGTGGGCCACGGGAAGCTTGGCGTCGGAATGCAGAATGACCTGCAGGCCGTTGGCCAGGCGGTACTTCTCAAAATCGATGACGGGGGCTTGCCGCATGGCTTTCAAGAGGGTCCCTTCTCTTTTTCGGGCGCTTGGTTTCCGCTGGGGAGGGGTGCAGGCATACAGCCGCTCGGAATCTCGAACGCCTCCTTCTTCACGTTCGTATCCCTATCCGTGATTAGCTCTTTCCAACCCCGAGGAAATCGGTTAAGTAAAGACCCATGTACCTGGAAGTGAGCCTGCCGCTCCCGATCGCCCGGCACTTCTACTATCGTCTCCCGGAGACCCCCTCCAAGCCCGTGCAACCGGGCCAGCGGGTGCTGGTGCCCCTCGGAAACCGAAAGGTAACGGGCTATGTGCTGAAGGCCCATCGCCGCCTCCCCGCCGATTTCCCCCAAACAGCCGAGTTGAAACCCGTCCTGGAAGTGCTGGACGATTCCAGCCTGATCTCCCCCGGTCTCTTCGAACTCAGCCGCTGGGTGGCCGACTACTACTTCGCTTCGCTGGGGGAGGTCCTGAAGGCCTGCCTGCCGCCCAGGATCAATCCCAGGATGGAGCAGCGCTTCAGCCTGACTGCTTCGGGGGGGCTCCTCCTGAAGCAGACGAAGAATAGCGCAGAGATCAGCCAAAGGAAACGGCAAATCCTGGAGTTGCTGGCTCGGCACTCCGAGCTGGACCGCCGGGCTCTCGAAAGACTGGCGAAGCACAGGGTCACCGCCGCCGAACTCGAAGCACTGGCGGCTGCAAGCTGGATTCGGATCGAGCAGGCACCGCGGGGTACGGTTGTCGCGGCCAAGAAGCGTTGGTTCCTCTCACTCCACCCCAACTGGAAAGAAGCCTTGCCCGCGGCCAGGCTGACCGACAACCAAAGGGCCATGATCTCCCACCTGCAGAGCGCCGGAGGCGCCGTGAGCCTGGCCGGTCTTCGCAAGCTCTTCTCCGTCTCCCGACCGGCCCTGGAGCGCCTGGAGCAACGGCAACTGGTCCGATTGAGCCGGGACGAGGTGGCGCGCGATCCTCTGGGTGGGACAGACCCTGCCATCCGCTGTCAACCCCGGGTGCCGTCCCAACAGCAGCGCAAGGCCCTGGAGGCGCTGATTCCGAAGCTGAACGCCGGGCGGTTCTCGGCCGTGCTCCTGCATGGCGTGACCGGCAGCGGCAAGACGGAAGTCTATCTTGGCCTGATCGAGCACACCTTGAAGTCAGGAAAGACTGCCCTGGCGCTGATGCCGGAGATCGCGCTCACCCCCGCTGTGGCTCAGGAATTTCGAGCCCGCCTGGGCAACACGGTGGCCATCCTGCACAGTGGATTGTCCGATGGAGAACGCCACGACGAGTGGTGGCGAATCAAGCGGGGGGATGCCCGGGTGGTGATCGGCACCCGCTCGGCGGTGTTCGCTCCCCTGGAGAACCCCGGACTGGTAGTGGTGGACGAGGAACACGATCCCTCCTACAAGCAACAGGAGAGTCCCCGCTACCACGGGCGCGACACGGCCATCGTTCGGGGCAAGCAAGCAGGAGCGGTGGTGGTGCTCGGCTCTGCCACGCCGTCGGTCGAGACCTTCCACCACTCCCGGGAAGGGAAATACGGCTACCTTCGAATGGCGGCTCGCATTCACTCCCGGCCTCTCCCCGAGACCCGCCTGGTGGACATGCGGGCTGACTTCAAGACCACGTCCCGCAAAACTCCGCTCTCGGCAGAGCTCAGCGCGGCCATCGGGGACCGCCTGGAGAGGCAGGAACAGATCCTCGTTCTGCTCAACCGCCGGGGATACGCCGCACACGTACTTTGCCGCAGCTGCGGAGAGAATATTCAGTGCCGCTTTTGCAGTATCGCGATGGCCTACCACAAGATTCGAAAGGCCCTGGTCTGTCACTACTGCGGCTACTGGCAACGGGTCCCTCAAAAGTGCCCTGCCTGTCACAGCAAGTACCTCTACTTCATGGGAGAGGGGACGGAAAGGGTGGAGGGGTTGCTAAAGGAGGCCTTCCCGGAGGCCCGTGTGGACCGGCTCGATCGGGACGCGGCCCGCAGGAAGGATGCTCACCGTCAAATCCTGAGCCGGTTCCGGCAGCGCAAGACCGACATCCTTACCGGAACGCAGATGATCTCCAAGGGCCACGACTTTCCCTTCGTCACCCTGGTGGGGGTGGTTTCGGCGGACCATTCCCTGTCTTTTCCCGATTTTCGGGCCGCCGAACGGACCTTCCAGCTCTTGACCCAGGTTTCCGGGAGGGCCGGAAGGGGGGAGTTGCCGGGAGAGGTCCTGATTCAGAGTTACTGCCCGGAGCACTATTGTTTCCGTTTCGTGACTTCCCACGACTACGAGGGATTCTACGAGAAGGAGATTCAGTTCCGCAGGTTCATGCACTACCCACCCTTCACCGCCTTGGCGCTGATTCTGGTCCGCGACAAGAAGCTGGCGGCGGCGACCGAAACCATCAGCCGTTTCGCCGAGCTGCTGCAAGGGGCTCGCGGCCCGCAGACTCGCATTCTGGGACCCACCCAGTCTCCGCTGCCCAGAATCCGATCGGAACACCGATTTCAACTCCTGATCAAGTCCAGGAGCCGATCCCGGCTGCAAGCTCTTCTCCGGAAGACCCTCCATCAGGCCCGGACCAGTGGACTGGATCTCCGCAGGATCCACATCGACATCGACCCGATTGACCTGATGTAGCTTGCCTCGGCAGGATCGTTGCCGGCGGGCCGGATAGTGGTTTGAGGAGGAATCTCTTGGGATTTGGACGGAACGCGAAGGCAGCCGCCAGCCAGGCAGCTCAACGGCCTATAGGATTTTATTGTTTCCGGAGAATTGGACGGGGCAGCCCATCCGGTGGCTTCCATCCGGAGGGCACGGCGGTGCTAGATGGATTGCAGATCCTTGCCGGGCTTGAAACGAACGGCCTTGCCGGGTGGAATGGAAACCTCTTCACCGGTCCTGGGGTTGCGGCCGATCCCGGTCTTGCGGGGCTTGATGTTGAAGACGCCGAATCCTCGCAGCTCTATCCGATCATTGCGTTGAAGCGCGCCCTTCATCGCATTGAACACGGCATCAACGGCAGCTTCGGCCTTGCTTCTGGGAATTCCGGTCCGCTCGACGACATGGTTGATGATGTCTAGTTTGATCACCGCTAAACCCTTTCCTCGAAGAGATGCCGACAGAGTCTATCGGCTAAGTCCAATGCTGTCAAGGCTAACCCGCAACTAGGGGCTTGAAGGCAAGGACCGTCCGCGACCCCGAACCGCTATCCTCCTCCAGGAAATCGACCTGGAGCGGCATCCCGACGGAAATCGTCCCGGGATTGCGGGTATCCACCCCTTGAATTCGGGCCACCACCCGGGCTTTTTCCTCGAGTTCGACCACGCCGGTGCAATAGGGGTTCTCTCGACCATAGCCCAGCTTCAGCATGGCCGGTGTACCGATGGCAATGCAGGTGAAAGCCACCAGCTTACCCCGTCCTTCCATTTTCTCCCACTCCATGTTCGAGCTGTCGCATCGGGGACAGAGCGCTCGAGGAGGAACGAAGACTGCCTGGCAGGGCAGGCATCTCGACCCCATCAGCTTTCCTTCCCGGAGGAATGCCTTAAAGGAGTGATCGGTGAAGGGCCTCGGTTCCAGAGTGCTATCTCCTTTCGAGAACGGTGACGGTCGAAGTGCCTCCGGTCCCTCCCAGATTTTGGGCGGCGCCCAGGCGCGGATGGCCGGGCACCTGCCTCTCCCCGGCTTGTCCCCGGAGCTGGGTCCATACTTCGAATATCTGGGCAGCCCCGGTAGCCCCGACGGGATGGCCCTTGCACTTGAGTCCGCCCGAGGTATTGATGGGCTTGGACCCGTCCAAACGGGTCTGACCATCCTCTACCGCCTTGTATGCCTGACCGGCCGGAAAGAATCCCAGATCCTCGATATGCAGCAATTCCGCAATGGAGAAACAGTCGTGTACCTCGGCAAACTGGACTTCCTCCGCTGCGATGCCGGCCATGTCAAAGGCTTCCCGGGCCGCATACCGGGTTGCTTCAAAGGTGGTCAGATCCTCGGAGGCGTGCAGACCGCGCCCGCTGGCCTGCCCGATTCCGGCAACGTAAAGCGGATCGTCGGTAAAGTTCCGAGCCAACTCTTCACCCACCAACAGGAGACAGCAGGCTCCGTCGCTGATGGGGCAGCAGTCAAACAGGTGAATTGGCCAGGCCACCACCGGATTGGCCCTGGGGTCTCGCAGAAAAGCCTTGGGGTCCGGCCAATCCGGAACGGGGCGCCCTTTGCTCTCGGCCCTCTTTTTCTTGGCGACCATGACCTCTTCCAGCGTGGCGCTGAGCTGTGCCTTGGGGTTCCGGGCCGCATTGTCATGACTCTTGATGGTGACGTTCATGAGATGCTCTCGGGAGGCCCCGAACTTATCGAAATAGGCGGTTGCAATGGTGCCGAAGACTCCGGGAAAGGTGAACCCGACCTCCCGTTCGTAGGGAATGGCCGCCATGCCCAAACCCTCGGCCACCACTTCGGTGGCGCCCTTGGACATGTCCTCCACACCCCCGACCAGAACCGCATCGTAGAACCCCGATGCGATGGCGAAAACGCCTTCCCGAAAGGCCAGCGCACTGGAAGCGCAGGCTCCCTCGGTCCGGGTCGCCGGCCGTGGGACCAGACCCAGCGTGTCGGAGAGAATGGCGCCCCAGTGGGATTGGCGCACGAAAAAGTCGTTGCTGTAGTTGCCCAGGTAGAAAGCGTCGATATCGGCGGGGTCCAGCCCCTTGTCCACCGAGGCTGTCATTGCCTGGAAGGCCTCCAGAAAAAGGTCCTTGGAGTCCCGGTCCCTGAACATGCCGAACTGGGACATCCCCGCGCCGACCAAGGCCACCCCGCGGCTCAGTTTTCTCTTCTTTCTCATTGTTCCCCGCCCGATTTTGAAGATAGGCCGCCTGGGCGGCCGGTTGCTGGCATGTTACCACAAACTCCGCGTCCCCAACCGCCGGCCTGGAGTGAGAATTCCCCGGGAGCGCGGGCGTCCCGCCCGGTTAATGCAATTCAGGGACTATCCACGAAGGGGAGAGGGGTGATCCACTTGACACTAATCAGTCCAGCCCCCGCCCCCCACGGCGGCGCGGATCATGCGAGGGAGAAACAGGGGCCTCTTACAATCCTCGGAGATGGGGCCGCCCACCAGCTCGACCGCGGGCTCCGGACCGTGCGACAGGGCGGCGCAATCCGGTTGCAACAGGGGTACTTCAAATAAGTGCCGCCCCCGCCCTGCCGGACGGATCATACAGGGTGAAACATGGGCCTCTTACCAACCCCGGAGACCGGGTCGCCCACCGATTCGACTGCGGGCTGGATCTCCTAACTGGCGATCTCGCCGATTCCGTCCCCCCCACCGGTTCGACTGCGGGCGGAGCCCTTGTCTCACCGACTCCCCCTCCAGGGGGGAGTGCTTGAGGCCAGCACGAGTCGCAGAAGCCGAGCCGCAGGCGAAGGCTGATGCGGAGGGGGGCATACGCGACGCCGCAAAGCAGCGCCGAATGGCGATGGCTGATGTGGTGGGGGGTAAGGCTCGGCTCCGGACCGTGCGATGGCGCAGATCATACGAGGGAGAAACAGGGGTGTTCCAGGTAAGCGGAGCGATGATCCGGTGGGGCCTCAGGGATGCCCGGGATTGTAGGACGCCTAGGCTGCCGGTCTGGACCCTTCCAGGACTGCTGCTTTACCCGTGCCCCTCACACCTGTTTCCCCACCCACCTGACCTCGCCGAAGACCTTGGCGCCGACAGGCCAGGGGATTGGAGCCCAATCGGGGTTGTCGCTGATCAACCGCCAGCTGCCACCCGGGTCCCTGTCCAAACGCTTGACCATCATGCCGTCATCGGTCTGGAGAACAAAGATTCGCCCCTCCTGGAGCTGCGCGCGGTTGCGGTCGACCAGAATCGTGGACCCGTCCGGAAGAGTGGGCGCCATCGACTCTCCCTTGACACCGACGATGGTGCACTGGTGAGGGTAGAGTCCGTGGCGATCCAGCCAGCTTCGAGTGAAGGTGATATAGCCTGCAACGCTCTCCTTGGACTCTTCCTTGCTGCCCGCGGCGGCTGCAAACTGCTTGATGGTTACGTGGTGGTCACCGGCCGGAATCTCATCTTCCTTGGATTGACCGAGGAGAAGGGAAAGGTCGCTTCGGATGTCTTCACGAAGCCGCCGGGCCCAGTCGGGACGTTTCTCGACAGCAGGCGCCCCCTCGGGTAACTCGACGGGGTCATCCAGCGGGGCCGTTTGAAGCCGAAGACCGAGGACGCGGCAGATGGCTTCCAGGGAATCCAGGCGGGGAGAGGAACCGCGGCGGATGTTGCGGACAGTATCGGAACTGCCGGTCGCCAGGATGGAGAGGTGGCGGTCGGAAACGCCGCAACGATCGATCAAGTCGAGGAGATGTTGCCTGAAGGTCATGAGGTAATAATACCACAAAATATACTACCAAAACTAAAGTACTTGAATTACGGTTTTACAACCGTATAGTAGCGGAATGAATCACCGAGAGGTTCTCCTGACCTTGTTCGAGTGCTATTGCCGGAGAGTGAAACTCAGCCAGTCGCGCGTCTCGAGCCTTGTCTTCAACCACGGTGGCCGCATTGCCAGAATCCGAGCGGGGCGGGACTTCACCGTCGGCAGCTACGAACGCGCCCTGCGGTGGTTTTCCGACCACTGGCCAGAGGGACTTCACTGGCCGGCGGGCATAGAGCGCCCGCCTCGGTCCGGTCAGGGCGGCGGGCACAACTACGGCCGGGTTGCCGCCCCGCGGGGCCGCAGAGAGCCTGACTAGTCCACAGGCAAAGCGAAAGCGACGTAGCTTCCGCCCGAGGGGGCGCCGCTCTTGCCTCCCCCGGCCGCGATCACCACGAACTGGCGCCCTGCCACTTCATAGGTGGCCGGGGTTGCGTTTCCAGAGGCCGGCAGCAGCGCTTCCCACAAGAGGCGTCCGTCGCTCTTGTCGAAGGCCCGGAACTTGCGATCGAAGTTGCTGGCGCCGATAAACACCAGCCCACCCGCCGTCACGATGGGACCGCCGTAGTTTTCCGATCCTGTCGTTGCCATCCCCTTTGCCGCCAGTTTCGGAAATTCACCCAAGGGAACCTGCCAGACGATTTCGCCTTGGTCGAGATCGATGGCGTTCAGGGTTCCCCAGGGCGGTTTTACTGCCGGATAGCCCTCCGGATCCAGGAAGCGGTTGTAGCCGTCATGACCGTAGGGCAGATGGTAGAGAGGCCTGCCGGCCCGGACCGCTGGAACGGATGTGTCCCTCCCGTGGAGCACAAACCCCAGGATGGCCTCCAGCACCTCGTCCCCC
>JAPVWS010000053.1 GCA_027493295.1 Candidatus Versatilivorator vitaminiformans
GTCGTGGTCTCTTCCCGGCCTGCCCACCCCTTCGCTGGTGGGGGTCCTGCCGAATTCACCTCCCCAGATCAGCAAGGTCTCATCCCACAGGCCGGTGCGTTTGAGGTCGGCGATCAGTGCGGCAATGGGCTGGTCGGTTTCCCCGGCGTGCAGCTTGTGGTTGGTGATGCAGTCGCCGTGGCCGTCCCAGGTGTCCTCGATGTGGCCTCCCCCGGAGTAGAGCTGTACGAAGCGGACGCCGTTTTCCAGGAGGCGGCGGGTGATCAGGCACTTGCGGCCGAAGTCGGCCGTCAGGGGCCGGTTGAGGCCATACATTTCCCTGGTGGCCTCGTCCTCGCGATCCAGGTCCACCGCCTCGGCGGCCGTGGTCTGCATGCGGTAGGCCAGCTCGTAGGTGTTGATCCGGCCCGCCAGCTCGGCTTCCCGCGGCCGTGAAGCCAGGTGCTCCTCGTTCAGGGTCCGCAAGAGGTCCAGGGAGTGGCGCTGGGTCTTCCGGCTGACGTCGGGAGGGGTGGCCAGATCCAGCAAGGGCGCCCCGGTGCTCCGGAACAGGGTTCCCTGGTAGGGTGCGGGCATGTATCCGGCTGTCCAGTTGGAAGCCCCGCTGATGGGACCGCCCCGAGGATCGGTCATCACCACGAAGCTGGGAAGGCTTTCGTTGAGAGTGCCCAACCCGTAGCTCAGCCACGATCCCAGGCAGGGCTTGCCGATGGTGACGTTGCCGGTGTTCATCTGGAGACAGCCGGAGGCGTGGGCGGCCGTGTCGGTATACATGGAGCGAATGACGCACATTTCATCGGCGAATTTGGCCGTGTGGGGGAAGAGGCTGCTGATCTCCAGGCCGCTCCGGCCGTGTTGGCGGAAGGGGAAGGGGCTCTGCATCAGGTAGCCGATGGCACGGTTGTTGGAGCCGACCTCCAGGGGGCCCTTGTAGGGGGTTCCGTGAAAACGGGTCAGGGCCGGCTTGGGATCGAAGGTATCCACCTGGCTGGGAGCCCCGTTCATGAAGAGAAAGACGGCATGCTTGGCCTTGGCCGGGAAATGCGGCGTCTTGGCGGCCAGCAGGGAACCGGCACCGGGCAGATTGTCCGAGGCGGCCGCGTTCCGGGTGAAGAAGCCGTCGCGAGTCAGCAGGTCGGTGAGGGCCAGGCCTGCGAAGCCGCCCCCCACCTCCCAGAGGAACTGCCTCCGGCTGCGGCCGCAGGGGGTGGGGTTGGGAATGAATCGATGGGACATGGTCTTACCTCTCGACGGTTCCAACTCCCGGGCGGCCCTGGCCGGCCGGGCCCATGAGGTTCCCGCCGGTTGGGTAGCCGGGTGCCGCATCGCAGGGAAACTGAGCGGCACGCAACGGCATAGCATGCGGGCGGGACGCCCGCGCTCCCGGGTGGGTGCATCCTTCCATCACTCTTGCTCCTCGAAAAGGCCCGCGCCAGACTGCAGCCCGCGCCGATGCGGCAGAACCGTCACGCTTGGTGGCCCTTCGTCGTCCTTCGTGTCTCTTCATGGATAAGTCTTTTTTTCTCTGGTATCCAATAAGATCCGCCCGGGTCAATCCGGATAGACGAACTCGTTCAGGTTCAGAATCACCCGGCACATCTCCCGCAGAGCTCCACGGCGGGCGTTGGCGGGAAGAATGTCCTGCTGCCGGGTCTGGTTGTCGGTTTCCCGCCGCAAGAATGCGAGAAGGTTGCCTCTTTCCTTCTGGCTGGGAGACCGGGCCAGCGCCAGGGCATAGGCCCTTTCAATCTGTTTCTCCGGGTCGGTCCCCACTTCGTTTTCCAGGCGGGCGGCCAGGTAGCGGGCCTGCCGGTTCACGAACTCCCCGTTGAACAGGGAGAGCGCCTGCGGGGCCACGCTGGTGGTCATCCGCCGGGAAGCGGTCCTGGTGGTGTCGCACAGGTCCAGTACCTCCAGCATGGGAACCACCAGGGAGCGCTTCAGGAAGACGTAGATGGTGCGGCGGGAGCGGTCTTCTTCTTCGGCGGAAGGCTTCCAGACGGTGTCGGGATCGCTGTGCCCCTCCAGCGCCGCCCTGGAGATTCTGGGAAACATGCTGGGCCCGTACATGCGCCGGTTCAACCGGCCGCTGACCGCCAGCATGGAGTCCCGAATGGCCTCCACCTCCAGTCGAACCCGGGGCATGCGCCACAAGAGTCGGTTCTCCGGATCTTCCTCGCCGTAGTGAGGATTCCATTTCCGGCTCATTCGGTAACTGTTGCTGGTGAGGATCAGGCGATGGAGCTTCTTGAAGGACCAACCTTCCCGCACGAACCAGTGGGCCAGCCAATTCAACAGTTCGGGGTGTGTGGGCTGCTCGCCTCGCATGCCGAAATCGCTGGCGCTCCGAACCAGCCCGAATCCGAAGTGCTTTTGCCAGATGCGGTTGACGATCACCCGGGCGGTCAGAGGGTTTTGAGGATCGACCAGCCATCGAGCCAGGGCCAGCCGGCGCCCGCTGCTCCTGTTCCGGGGCTCCGGCCGAAAGACGGTCTCTGACAGAATGGCTGGAAAGGCCGGCGCTACTTCCGGCCCCGGATTGGCGGCGCTGCCCCGGATCAGCAGATGGGTGGCGGGCGGCGACCGATCCGGCTCGTGCATGAAATAGCCGCGGGGCAGGTCGATTCGGGCGGCCTCCAGCGCCCGGATCTCTTGTTCCCCGGCCTCCAGCCGCTCCCGGACGGCGTCCGGCACCGGGGCGTTTCCCACTTCTTCCGCCAACTGCTTTTCGAAAATCTTCCTCAAGCCCTTCTGCTTCCGGCTGGGATCCCGAGCCAGAAAGGCCTGCACCGCCAGCGCCGGCAGGTCGGACCGGCCCGACTCCAGGAAATTCCGGCGCAAGCGGGCTCTCAACCGGTCGAGTTCCTCCTGCAGGCGCTCGATCCGGCGGGAGGTGGCCCGGTACTGCTCCAGTTGCCGGGGAGTCCCGATCGGCAGGTCCAGCTCCGTGCGGTAGTCGCGGGGACGTTGCAAGCCGTTGAAGACAGCCACCATGGAATAGTAGTCCCGGGCAGTCAGGGGATCGAACTTGTGGTTGTGGCAGCGGGCGCAACCCAGGGTCAGTCCCAGGAAGACCTGGGAGGTGGTGCTGACGATATCGTCCAGTTGATCGAATCGGTCGGTTTCGGGGTCGGCGGGTTCATCGTCCCAGGGTCCCAGGCGAAAATACCCGGTCGCGATCATGCTCTCGGCCGAGGCGTCGGCCAGTTCGTCCCCGGCCAACTGCTCCAGCACAAAGCGGTCGAAGGGCTTGTCCCGGTTGAAGGACCGGATCACGTAGTCCCGGTATTTCCAGACGTGGGGCTTGGCGCGGTCGCGCTCGTATCCGTTGCTTTCGGCGTAGCGGACCAGGTCCAGCCAGTGCCGGGCCCAGCGCTCTCCGTAAGCCGGGCGCGCCAGCAGGTCGTCGATGGTTGCCTTGTAGGCAGCCTGGCTCGGGTCCTTCAGAAAGGTTTGCTGCTCTGCCAGGTTGGGGGGAAGTCCAACCAGGTTGAGATAGAGCCGCCGCAGCAACTGATGGGGTTCGGCCGCCGGGGAGGGCTTCCAGCCTTTCGCCTCCAGTTTTCCCAGGACGAAGGCATCGATGGGATTCCTGACCCAGTCCTTCGCTTTCACGGCCGGCAGCTCAGGTCTGGAGATGGGCTTGAAAGCCCAGTGATCGCTGACGCCGGCCGGGATTTCGGAGGGGTCCTCTTCCTGCGGCCAGACGGCGCCCTGATCGATCCAGTGCCGCAGCAACTCCACCTGCTCTCCGGTCAGCGGCGGTCCCTCCGGCGGCATGACCACTTCGGGGTCCCGCCCGGAGACGTAGCGCAGCAGCAGGCTGTCTGAGCTGTTTCCCGGAACGATGGCCGGGACACCCGAGTCGCCGCCCCTGAAGGCATCCGACCTGCGGTCCAGCCGGAAACCGTGCATCTGGGCTTGGCTGCCGTGACAGGCCAGGCAATGTTCCTGGAAGATCGGCTGGATCTCCCGGGCAAAATCCACCGCGGAATCGCTGGCCCTACCCGCAACGATCAGCAGCCCGGCGGTGGCTACAAGCGCCAGGGACACCCGGGCCGGATTGCCCATGATCACGATGTTCTCCTGACCGTCAAGAATAGCAAAAGGGCGATTGGACCTT
Source organism: Candidatus Versatilivorator vitaminiformans (assembly GCA_027493295.1). GTDB lineage: Bacteria > Acidobacteriota > Terriglobia > Versatilivoradales > Versatilivoraceae > Versatilivorator > Versatilivorator vitaminiformans. The sequence continues at coordinate 4,124 of JAPVWS010000053.1, forward strand.
CAAGGGAGGGATGAACTTGCGAGGCCGTGTCTCACACGGGCAGAAAGGAAAAAATATCCACGAGGGGCCACGAAGGGTTGCAGAAGGCTCGAGAGGGATCCGCCAAGGGTTGGCCGGGGACGCGAATAGGGGACGATGCTGCACCCGATTTGTGTTTTTGTGCCTTTTGTGGCCATTCCCGGTAATCGT
>JAPVWS010000530.1 GCA_027493295.1 Candidatus Versatilivorator vitaminiformans
ATCGGCCGAGTAGGCTCCCATGCCACCGGTGTTCGGACCTCGATCCTGGTCGAAAACCCTCTTGTGATCCTGGGAAGGCACCATGGGCAGGAAATGCTCCCCGTCGGAGAAAACCAGAAAAGAGGCCTCCCGGCCCGTCAGACACTCCTCCAGCAAGACTTTGTCGCCGGCTTCACCGAAGACGCGCCGGCGCATCATCTGCTCCACCGCAGATTCCGCCTGCTGCCGGTCCTGCGCAATGACGACTCCCTTCCCCGCTGCCAGCCCGTCAGCCTTGACGACCAGCGGAAAGTCGAGATCGCCCCGGCGAATGGATCCCATGGCATCCTCAAGGGAATTGCAAACGACACAGGCTGCGGTCGGCACCTGGTGCCGCTTCATGAAATCCTTGGCGAAAATCTTGCTCCCTTCCAGGCGGGCGGCGGCAGCGGTGGGTCCGACAATCGAGAGCCCCTGGGACTGGAAACGATCCACAATGCCCAGGACCAGGGGCAGTTCCGGGCCGACAACGGTAAGGTCGATGGAGCGGTCGAGCACGAAGTGCATCAACCCCGGCAGGTCGTCCGCCGCCAGGGGCACATTTTCGGCGATGGAAGCCGTTCCACCGTTTCCAGGGGCACAGAAGACTTTGTCGACAAGGGAAGAACGACCGATTTTCCAGGCGAGCGCGTGCTCGCGCCCGCCCGATCCAATGACGAGAACTTTCATCGCTTTGCTGCTTTGCCGTCACCGAGGGGAGCCGCCCCGATCGATCCCCGGTCAGGAGGGTCGTTGTGACGGATGCAGGGGTAAAACCTCATTGAGTGCGCCCGAGCGGTAACCCTCAAGGTCGAGAGTGATGAACTTGAAGCCCAAGGCCTTGAATTCCTTGGTCAACAGGGCAGCCATCTCCATATCCAGCGCCCTGGGCAATTCTTCCGGGGAAACCTCCAGTCGGACCAGGGCTTCGTGATACCGCACCCGAAAAACCCTGAAGCCGAAGTGCCGCAGGATCTCCTCGCCGCGCTCCACCATCGCCAGCTTTTCCGGCGTAATGGAAGTGCCGTAGGGAAATCGGGAGGAGAGACAAGGCAAGGCGGGTTTGTTCCAGGTGGGCAGGCCGGCCCGCCTGGACAGCTCCCGGATCTCCACCTTGTTCATTTCGGCCTCCGAGAGCGGACTGCAAACCACATATTCCCGGGCAGCACGCCGCCCCGGCCGAAAATCGCTTCGGTCGTCCCGGTTGGTGCCGTCGGCCACCGCCCGGAAGCCTCTCTGGCGGGCCAGCGCCTGCAGCTTGGAAAACAGCTCGCTCTTGCAGAAATAACAGCGATCCGGAGAGTTCTCCCGGTATCGGGAATCCTCGACTTCGTCCGTCAGAATCTCCAGGTGGCGGAGATGGAAGCGAGAGGCGAATTCGGCCGTTTCCTTCCTTTGGAAAGCGGGATAGGAAGGGCTGATGGCTGTGACGCAGAGCGCCTTGTCACCCAGAACCCGGTTGGCCATGAAGGCCAGGTAAGCACTGTCCACCCCTCCGCTAAAGCCCACCACCACCGACTCCAGTCCCCTCAGAATCTCGCCGAGACGCCGCTCCTTGGCGGTCACCTCGGGGCTGGTCAAGACCTCGGCTGTTCCCGGGACGGGCTCGGTCACCGGCTACCCTCGCGGAAGGGATGGGCACTCTGCGATGCGGCTACAGAAGCCGCAAAACGGATTCTAGCACGTCGATTGACCGTCTGTACTCGGCAATCTCGACGTGTTCCCGGGGCGTATGGTCGAGGCTGGAATCTCCGGGTCCATAGGCCACCATGGGACACTTCCAGAACGGCGCCACCACGTTCATGTCGGCGGTCCCCGTCTTGAGCTTGAACTTCGGCCGACCCTCCAGATCGCGAATCGATCTGAGGAACGACCTGACCAGAGGGTTCGACTTGTCCCGCCTCACCGCGGCCTCGCGTCCCGAAAATGAGACCTGGGCCGGCTTGGCCGTCCGCGACAGGAAATCTTCCAGGGATTGCAGGGCGAAACCCAAGGGGATGCGGAATCCCAGTCTCAGATCGACGGTTTCGTGGATACCGTCGCTGCTGGAGTTGAAGGAGCGCAGAGACGCCTGCAGACTGGCAAAAAGCGACTTCCCCGCGTTGAACCGGTCACACCAGCGTCCAACCTCCGACCAGTAGTCAACCGCCTGCTCACAGGCCGATCGCTCCTGACCGGCCGTGTGGCTGAGCGGAACCTGCAAGCGGTAGTCCACCAGCAGTCGGCCCTTGTAACCCAGGGTCACCGCGTTCCAGCCGCTGGGTTCACCGATGACGCAAAAATCGGGTGGATCGAGGTCCGAAAGGGCTTGCCGCGCCCCCCGAGAGGTGGCCGCCTCTTCCTCCACGGCACCGACAATCACGATTCTCTTCCCCTGCCCGTCGAGCTCCCGCATCAGGCGCCTGGTGGAGGCAATGAAGCAGGCCATCGGGCCCTTGGCGTCCACCGAGCCCCTTCCGTAAAGCCGGCCGCCTTCGATCCTGACGGGAAGGTCTCCCGCCACCGTGTCGATATGTCCCAGCAGCACGATGGTCCTTGGCCCCTCCCCGGCGATTCCAATGGCGTTGCTCACCCCATCCAGGTAGGAGCGAAACCCCATGGAGGTCATGGTGTCGACCAAAAAGCGGGCCAGCCGGGATTCCTGGCCGGATGGGCTGGGGATCCTCAACATCTGCTGCAACAAATCCAGTTCGGAATCGGCCATTTCCAGCCTCGAAGAAACCTGAAACAAAGAACCTTTTGCAAAATTAGGCAGCGGGACGTTTACCGGGAATGACCACAAAAGGCACAAAAACACAAATTGTGACTTTTGTGCCTTTTGTGGTTAGACAGCCTTTTTAACCAGGTCGCACCCGATATTGAAAAAGGCAGAACCTCTGGTTTTCCGGCAAGATGACCTGCCCCGCCGGGAATTTTGCAAAGAGCGCGAAAAAAGAGTTATCCACGAAGACACACGAAGGACGACGAAGGGACACTAAGCGAGACGGATCTGCTTCAACGGCGCGCACTGCCACTAGTTAGATTATTAACATCGATGCACAGGATATACAGGATCAGGATATACAGGATTTGGTCTTCAGAGTCTGGTGTCCTGAAATCCGGGCATCCGCAATCCCGGACCGGATCATCGCCTGAGCCGGCCTCTCGCGCAGGATGTTCTCATCCTTTCAATCCTGTGCGTCCTGTGCATCGATGTTCAATAATCTTGTTCCCGACAGGCCGCGAGCACGCCCATGGCCATGCAGCCGTTACGGCCTACCGGCGACTACTGCAGAACCTCAGCGGTCAACTCGACGACTCGATCCAGGTCCGACTCTTCAATGACCAGGGGGGGCAGAAAGCGAATTACCGTCGGGCCGGCGGCCAGCGCCAGCACTCCTCGTTCCATGAGCTTGAGGATGTAGGGACCGCTCTTTTCCTTGAGTTCGACTCCGACCATCAAACCCAGGCCTCTCACCTCCCGAATTCGAGGGGAACCGATGGACCTCAGTTGCTGCATGAACTGCGTTCCCAGCTTGTGTGCCCGCTGGGGCAGCTCGAAATTCTCCAAATACCCAATGGCCGCGTTGGCGGCAGCGCAGGCCAGCGGATTCCCTCCAAAGGTGGAGCTGTGGGCCAGCTTGAATAGTCGGGAGGCCACCTCCTGACTCACTCCGGTGGCCCCGATGGGAAGTCCTCCACCCATGGACTTGGCCATGCAAAACAGATCGGGGAACAGATCGAAGTGCTCCGAGGCGAACATGCGGCCGGTTCGGCCGAATCCCGTCTGCACTTCGTCCACAACGAACATGGCCCCGACCTCGGTACAGCGGTCCTGCACGTCCAGCAGGAAATCCAGGGTGCCGGGCCGGACGCCCCCTTCTCCCTGGACGACCTCCACCAGGAACGCCGCCGTACGTTGGCTGATTGCGTCGCAGGCCCGTTGCCGATTGTTGAAGGGAACGTGGGTGAATCCCGGAACCAGGGGCTCGAAGGGAAGTCGATAGTCCTTGCTCCAGGTGGCGCTCAGAGCCCCGAAGGTCTTGCCGTGAAACCCGCGCATGGCAGCCACGATCTCGTGGCGGCCAGTCGCCAGCCGGGCAAACTTCAAGGCCACCTCTACGGCCTCCGAGCCGGAGTTGCACAGGAAAAACCGCTGGATGCTGCTCGGAGTGAGCCGCTCCAGGTTTTCCAGCAGCCGGGCTCTCTCCCGGTGATAAAAGAGCTCGCTGCACACCAGCAGTTTTTCGGCCTGGTCCCGAATGGCCTGGTTCACCTGGGGATTGGCGTGGCCCAGATTGGCCGCCCCCTGGCCGCCCACGCAATCGATGAACTCCCTGCCCTCCGCGTCCCACAGGCGGGCTCCCTGTCCCCGAACCAATTCCAGGTTGCGCTTGTAGTAGGTACCCGCCCCCAGTTGTTCTTCCAGATGTTTCATGGAATCTCTGCCGGAATCGGTCAATTCGGGGAACCTCCTCTCGAATATGAGACCCTGCAATCAGTCCCCCCTTGAGGGGGAACCGCAGAAGCCGAGCCGAATCGCGGAGGCTGATGCGGTGCGGGGGGATACCGAGCCACCAAGCTTTGCCGGATCAAATGCATCAATGCGGACTAAGTCTGGGGTGCCGCCACCAGAGCCCTCTGAAAGAATTCCTCGATCCGGTCCATGACTTCCCTCTCGCTGCGGGACTCATAGATGGCCTTGCGAAGGGCGGCTCCTCGGGGAATGGCGTGGGTAAACCAGGAGGCAAACTGTTTCATCTTCCCTATGGCTCCCGGGGTTTCCTCTTCGAACAGCAGCGAAAAATAGCGCTTGATCAGATCGTACTTGTCGCCGACCTCCGGGAGCGTCACCGGAATCCCGCATTCGGTTTCGCCGATCTGACGGAAAATCCAGGGGTTGGTCAAGGCTCCCCGGCCAACCATGACTCCATCGCATCCCGTCTCTTTCCGCATCCGCATGGCATCAGCCGCGGTAACGATATCCCCGTTGCCGATGACGGGAATCCCGAGGTGGTCCTTCAGGCGGGCGATGATGCGCCAGTCGGCTTTCCCGGAAAACCCCTGGACTCGGGTTCGGGGATGCAGGGTGATGGCTTCGACTCCCAGGTCCTCCGCCATTCGGCCGATTTCCAGAGCCACGATCTCCGACTCGCTCCAACCGGACCGGATCTTGATGGTGAAAGGAATCCGCGACGCCGCCCGAATCTCCTTGAGGATTCGCTCCAACAGCTTCGGTTCCCGAAGCAGGGCTGATCCTCCGCACGCCTTCACCACCTTTTTGGCCGGACAGCCCAGATTCAGATCGATGGCGTCGAAACCCAGGTCCTCAACCATCCGGGTGGCTTCCGCCAGGCGCCCCGGGTCCGATCCGAAAAGCTGGGCGGTGACCGGACGCTCCTCCTCATGGTAGAAGAGCATCCTCCTGCTCTTTACCGAGTGCCTGGTGAGGCCCTCGGCACTGGTAAACTCGGTCATGACCAGGCCACAACCGCCCAATCGCTTGATCAGGCGACGAAATACGCTGTCGGTCAAGCCGGCCATGGGTGAGAGGAAGGTTGCCGGGGTCACCGCAATATGTCGAATTTTCAGGATCGAGGACTGTTCGGTAAGTAACATCGGAAGATTCGTCCGAAGGCGCATTCAAATGCCCGCCGGTAAGTGACATCTCTTGCCGGCCCGGCACCCGGCGGGATCCAATGCCATTCTACACCGTACAGGGCCGGCATTTCCTGCCGGGCGGCCGAAACCACCTTGAAAAGCACTCACGCCGGAGACTGACGGCAGACGGCGGCAGGGTTCAAGGGTTCCCACCGGTTTCCTAGCACCTCCCCAACCGGAGCCGGTGTTTCCGCAGAAACTTGAGCAGGCTGAACAGGTGATGCCGCTTGGCGCCCAACCGCCAGCCCCTGGCGCTGTCCCTGCGGTGGCTGTGCACCATGCAGGCTGCCGGATTGTAGAGCACCTT
>JAPVWS010000531.1 GCA_027493295.1 Candidatus Versatilivorator vitaminiformans
GGCTTCTGCGACTCCCCCTCAAGGGGGGAGTGATAGAGTTCTACTGGTAGCCTTGTGCTGGCCTCAAGCACTCCCCCCTGGAGGGGGAGTCGGTGAGACCAGGGCTCTGCCCGCAGTCGAACCGGTGGGGGGGACGGAATCGGCGAGGTCGCCACATAGGAGATCCAGCCCGCAGTCGGACCGGTGGGGGCCCCAGTTCGCAAGAGCCCCGGCTTCACCCCCGCATGATCCGCGTCGTCCAATCACAGCCCGGCTTGTTCATTCTGTGAATCATAGTTCCGATCCTCCCTCCGGGCCAGGGTGGTCAGAAACACTCGAACATCCCCGAGCAGGGATTGGCCCTCTATCGCCAGCAATAACAGGACATAGAGGCCCAGTCCACCGACAACCCATCCGGACAGGCTCAGCCAGGAGGGCTGACTGATGCCTTTCGCCAGCCAGACCGCCGTGGCTGCCGCTCCGCTGACTGCCAGCGGCAAGACGAAGCTACGCAGAAAGTCTACCTTCACCAGCTTGTTCAGTTGAAGGACCAGCCAGACCGCAATCGGAATCACGCCGATTGCGTAGGCCATGGCCACCCCTGTGAAACCGAACCAGGAACAGAGCGCCAGTGCCAGACCCCAATCCAGTACGGTCCACCAGGCGAGGATTCGCAGCGAGATCTCAACCCTTCCCAGTCCGTTCAAGACGGCAATATAGAGCGTGCTGATATTCGATCCAAGCATTCGGATGGCATAAAAGTAGAAGGCCGGAACGGCCGGCGCCCATTTGGAGGTGAATACCACCTGAACGAACTCGGGGATCAGGGCCGTGAAGATCAGGATACCCGGAAAGGTCAGGAGGTTGACGTACTTGAAGGTGGTCTGGGCCATCTGCCGCACCGCGTGCGGATCCTGCTGGATGCGTGACACCGAGGGAAAGGTGACTCGGGAAACCGCCTGGGTGACGGCCTGACTGCTGTAGAAAGTCATGTTCTTGGCCCAATTCAGATAACCTACGGCCTGAGTGCCGAATCGAGGACCGGCCAGCAACACCGGGATATAGTCGCGAAACAGGGAAGTGAGCGTTGAGGCCTGAAACAGGACGCCGAACCGAAGAGTCTTTCCCATTCCGGAAAAACGCAATCGAATTCCAACCGGCCAGGGGGCGGCCTGAAAGGCCACCGCGCTTCGTACCACGGTGCTGGCCACAATTGCGATCACCAGGCTCCAGAGGCCCCAGCCCCAAAGAGCCATCGGTACGGCAACGCCAACGTAGGTGAGTACTCTCAGCACATCCATTCTGGCGAATACGCCGTAGCGCAGGCTCCTGTCCAGACGGACGCACGACATGGCGCCCAGACCGCTGATCCAGGGGCAGGGCAACAGGGCAAGCAGTATCCAGCGCAGGCTCGAATCCAGGTCGAGCCAGCCCAGCAGGCGGGGAGCCCCCAGGAACAGACCCAGGACCAGGACGGAGATCGCCAGAAGCTGCAAGGAAAAAAACGTTTGGAATTCCGCCCGCGTAGGTGGCTCGGGCCGCTGTATGAGTGCGGCCACCAGGCCCACCTCCAGGACCGTGGCCAGGGTCACGGTGACGAAGCCGGCCATGGCGACGATGCCGAAATCCTGGGGCTCCAGCAGTCGCGCCAGCCAGACTTCACCCAGGAGAAGGATGGGATAGGAGACCGCCATGCGCAGGAGCATGAGCGAGGCGCCCTGCATGGTCTTGGCGGACACCGGGTGAACATCAGCCATTGATTTGCCGGGATCGAAGAGTCGGGGCTGCTTGGCTGCTTGAAGGTCGCCTGTCGTCCTAGGAGCCGAGTATATCCAAGTTGTTGCCCATTTCTACAGTACTGTATAATTCGCTACGGTGGCAGTTCATGGAGACACCCTACAAGGTGGTTTACTTCTGCGACGCCGTCTTTCTGGGTGGCGCTGAAGCCTACCTCAAACTGCTGGTCCCGGAAATACCCCAAGAAGAGTACCAGCCTCGGGTGGCGCTTTCCCCCCTCCCGCAGATTGCTCCACTGGCCCGGTTTTTCGATGACAGAGGCATTTGCGTCGATGAGGTAGACAGCGCCAACCGGTCCCCGTTCAAGGTTTTCCTGGAATCCTATCGCTACTTCCGGCGGCAGCAGCCCACCATCGTTCACTTCAACCTGAACAATACCTTCAGCTGCTTCGTACCGATTCTGGCGGCCTATTTCAGCCGGGTGCCCAGGAGGTTGGCAACCGAGCACCTGGATCTTCAGTTGGCCATCGGAAAACGGGCCGGCGTGCGCACCAAGAAGTTCGTCAAACGGGTCATGACCTTTTGCCTCGACTACACCATACCGGTGTCTCAGGCCAACAAGCAGCTTCTGGTTCAGGACTACCGTGTGAATCCCTACCGGCTGAAGCTGATCCTCAACGGGATCGATGTGAATCACTTTGCC
>JAPVWS010000532.1 GCA_027493295.1 Candidatus Versatilivorator vitaminiformans
GGGCAGAACCGACGCATCCGAGTGAACGATCGTATGGTTATGAAGTTCGCTTTCGTAACGTATGGTCGAAAGGAGGAAGGTTTCGAACCGGGTCGGCTTATCCAGCATCATCAAGGTTTGATTGGCGTTGCAGGCAAAAACCACTTCATCGAAGGTTGTGGTTTGGCCGTGCTCATCTTCCACCCGTACCCCTGTCTCCCCTCGATACACTTTTCGCACCGCGCAGTTCAGCAGAATCTTTTCCCTGAAATCGGCTGACATGGCCTCATAGATGCGCCGGGTGCCCTGGTCCCAGGTCTTCATGGGGGTGGCGCGCTCGATATCGAAAAACTCCAGGTAGTAGGAGAACAGTGCCGCCGGCATGTCGAACACGTTGGTCGCCATCAGGAAATTCACGAACATGGGCTTCAGGACCTTGTACCGGAAGTCCCCGGAAAACCTTCCCCAGTTGAGAACGGTCCCCATGCTCACGTAGTTGAACGGATTGAGCATGGCCAGAAAGGTCGACCTGGAACGATTCAGCCAATTGAAAGTTTTCAGAAATGCCAGCACCCTTTGAAACTTGACGATCTCCGGCTGCAGCTTCCGGCGAATGGTCGAATCCAGATCGTGGGCGTATATTTCATCGTGATACTTCACGCTATAGCTGAACCTGGTGTCGATGAGTTCAATCCGGTGCTGCTTCATGAATTGAACGATGTGGTGGTAGACCCTCGGGATGCAGGCCGTCACCGATATGTCGAACGGGATGGAAGTTCCGTCGGCCTGAGGCATGTCGACCGTAACCGCATTGCCGCCGATGCGGTCGTTGGCTTCGTAGAGCCGGAAGTCGAACCGATCGGGATGCCGGTTCAGAGCCCATGCGACCCCCAGGCCTGAGATCCCGGCGCCGATGATGGCTATTCTCTTGGGCATGGAGAATTCCCAGGGCCTGCGTCCGGATGACTATCGTATGAGCCCTTTGCAAAAGGCTCGTTTGAAAATTTCTTGATGACCAAACCGCAGGTGCATACCGTGACGGACCCTCAAGGCTTCACCAGGGAGCCGTCCACTCCCCGGACCGTGGTCCAATCGGCGTTGCGGTGGTTGTCCACCAGGGGGTAGCGGCCGGCCATGGCCTCGTCGATGTCGATGCCCAGGCCCGGACCGTCGCTGCCGTAGAGGTAGCCGCCGCGAATGCGGGCCGCCCCCGGCATCAGCTCGTGAACTTCTTCCGGAAAGACATTGTCCTCCTGGATGCCGAAGCTGGGGATGGTCAAGTCCACGTGGTAGGCCGCCAACTGGTTCACCGGATCGTTCTCGCCGCCTTCCTGCCAGGCCGTCCGGACACCGAACTGCTCGCAGAGAGCTGCAATCTTCCTGGCCTGGGTGATCCCTCCAATGGCGCAGACCCGACAACGGATGAAGTCGATCAGGCGCTCGGAAATCAGGGGCCGCCATTCATGGGGGTGAGTGAACAACTCCCCCATGGCCATGGGGGTGGAGGTGAGAGCCCGGATCTGCCGAAAGTAGTCGATCTGCTCGGGCGGGAGAATGTCTTCCACAAAGAACATGCGAATGGGCTGCATGCGCCTGGCGAACTCCAGGGCCAGCGTCGGCGTCAGGTGTTCGTGGACGTCGTGGAGAAGCTTGACCTGCCAGCCCAACTTTTCGCGCACCTGCTCAAACATCCTGGGAACCGTCTCCAGGTAGCGTTCCTCGTCGAAGGCCGGGCCGCGGAAGCCGCTCCCGGGGCGACTCCCCTCTCCCGGCGGCACGAAGCCGCCTCCACCGTAGCCGCCTCCCATCTGAACGCGAACGTGGCGAAAACCCTGCTCCATGTAGGACTGCACACCTTCCACGCAGGCTTCGGGGGTCTCGCCGCTGGCGTGGGCGTAGAGGGGCACCGCGTCCCTGACCTTTCCGCCCAGAAGCTGATAGAGAGGCATGTTGGCCCGCTTGCCCTTGATGTCCCAGAGGGCCATGTCCAGAGCCGCCTGGGCCACGTTGGCGATGCTCCCGTTGCGCCAGTAGGAACGGACATGGGTCCACTGCCACAGGTCCTCGATGCGCTCGGGATCCTTGCCAACCCAGAAGGGACCCAGGTGTTTTTCGATGGCGGCCTTGACGGCCCAGGAAAGGTAGGCGTTGTTGGCCGACCCCAGCCCGTAGAGTCCGGGCTCGCTGGTGATGACCTTGACGAAAACCCAGGAATAGTGGGGCCGCGGGCTGGTGGCGATGACCTTGACCTCCCGGATCTTCAGCGGAGGCAATCCGCGGGTCGCCTGGGCGTAGGGCTCGCCGGCCCACCAGGGGTTCACCAGGGCCGTCTTGAGAATCTCCCTGCGGTTGAGCATGACGCTTGCCTCCTTGAGGAGAGTCCGGGCGTGTTTGAGACTACGGCTTCCCCAGCACCCTTTCCATCAGGGCCCGAACCCGCCGCAGCCAGACTTCCCCGTGTCCATTCAAGCTCTGCACCGAGCGCCGCCCCTTGGGATCGATGAGCCAGTTCTGGGGAACCTCGCTGACGGGATGTATCTTCTCTGCCAATTTGAAGGAGCGGATCACCGGAAAGGTGTAACCGCCGGCTTGCATGTATCCCGGGACCAGTCTTGGGTCCTCGTCCAGGTTGAGAGTCAGCACCTGCAACCCGGGGACGTTCTCGAAAGCCTCGTGGAGCCTCTGCACGTAGGGGAGCTCCACCCGGCAGGGGGCGCACCAGGTGGCCCAGACGTTGATCAAGGTCACCTTCCCCTTCAGGTCCGACAGTGTCCACGTCCGCCCCTGCAGGTCCTTCAGCTTGAATTCGGGCAGTGGCCGCTCGAACCTCAGCCTTTTCGAGCGGTCGGGCCTGCGGTTCTCGGCAGTTCCGGAGAGACTGACCGCGGGGAGCAGCAACAGCGCCAAGGCTGCCACCGTCAGAAAGCGGAGGATGGGGTGAGATAGCTGGAATGCCATGATCGCAGTCGACCTGGGACCAGGATGGAAAGGTGTCTCACTTCGGAAACGGCCACCAAAAAACTCTAGCATAAGGCTTCAGGTACGGTTGTTCCAGCCAGAAATCGCCAGGAGGCGGGCGAGCGGAGCTGAGCTCATTCAACCCTGCTGCCTGCTCTGCACAGAGGTTCGCCAAGACCGAAATCGGCTCAAAAAGGTGGGAGCCCCTCGCAGAAACTATGCGACAAACAGACCGGGTGATACTCTCCCATAAGGAACAATCCTGTTATCGCTGAACGACCGAATCATCGATCGAGAGACAGTTGAGATGGCATCGAAGCTGCGAGACCTGCGGATTTCACCGAGGCGTCTGCTGCCGGCCGGGCTGTTGAGTACGACATTCTCCCGCTCGGGAGGGCCGGGGGGCCAGCACGTCAACAAGGTGGAGACCAAGGTGGACCTTCGGTTGGACCTTGAAGGCGCCGCCGAAGTAATCGGCAATCCCTCGGTGGAACGCATCCGAACCAAGCTGGCGACTCGGCTCGACCGGCAGGGCAATCTGCGGGTCGTCAGCGGCAAGCACCGCCTCCAGGGTCACAACCTGGAAGCAGCCCTGGACAGGATGGAGACCCTGATCCGGGAGGCTCTGGCCCGGCCCCGCAAGCGCCTCCCCACCGAACCCACCGGAGGGAGCCGCGAGCGCCGCCTTGCCGACAAGAAGCGCAGGGGGCGGCTGAAAAAGGACCGCGCCACGCCGCCTGAGGAGTAGGCTAACCTCCCTCTCACTCCCATGCACCCTCAAGCTCGTCCGGTTTCTTCCCCCGATGGATGATGTCCGCCAAGGCGCGGGTGGTTCGGGCCGGGTCGGCACTCTGCCAGACGTTTCGCCCCAGAGCCACCCCGGCGGCTCCGCAATCCATGGCCGCCCTGACCATCTCCAGCATGTCACGGGTGGTCCCTTTCCTGGGTCCGCCTGCCACCACCACCGGTGCCGGACAGACGGCCACCAGCTTTTCGAAGGTCCGTGGGTCGCCCGTATAGGAGGTCTTGACGATGTCGGCGCCCAGCTCGGCCCCGGCGCGAGCCGCCAGCAACTCGGCCTCGGCGCCACGCTGTTTCAGCAACTCCTCGGTGGGGTACATCATGGCCAGCAGGGGGAGGCTCCAGCGTTGGCACTCCTCGGTCACCTGGCGGAAGTTGTCGAGCATGTGCCTCTCGTGGGGCGAGCCCACCATGACCTGAACCGAAATGGCGTCGGCGGCCTGTTTCAGGGCGTACTCGACGCTGCTGATCAGGGTGAGGTCGTTTTCGCCGGTGATGATATTGCTCAGATTGAAGACCGAGCCGCAGCGGTTCGCGTACTCGGGGTAGAGGTTCCGCGCCATTCCCGCGTTGAAGATGACGGCGTCGGCCCCTCCGGCCACCACTCGCCGCACCGTTTTACGGGGGTCCTCGATGCCCGCCATGGGGCCCAGGATGACGCCATGGTCCAGAGGGATCATCACTGTTTTGCCGGTACCGGGATTGACAATGCGGTCGTAGCGCACCTTCTTGCCGACGTCGATGGTTCGTTCCTTGCTCATGGCTGGCCCCCTTCCGGCCCATCCGTTTGAAAGTAGCGTGAATTCCTGTTCCGGAGAAATCGAAGGGCCTGTTGTCGATCGGGAATGCCAGTTCGGCCCCCCAGCCGCCTGCACTTGATGGCGGCCACCGCCGAGGCGAACTCGACCGTTTTCATCAGTTCCCACTGCTGCAACATCCCGTAGATAAAGGCGCCGTGGAAGACATCGCCCGCCCCGGTGGTATCCACCGCCTCCACCGGAAAGGCGGGATGCTGGAACCTCCGCCCCTCGGCCTGTCCGCGACAGCCCTGTTCCCCCAGGGTGACCAGCACCACCGAAGGTCCGTAGTCCAGCAGGCGGTCGATGGCCCGGTCCGGGTCTTCTGTTTTGGCAAAAGAGCCGGCAAAGGCCAGCGAGGCAATCAGGACGTCGGTCCGCCGCAGCAACTCCGAGATGTCGCCTTCCAGGGCCAGCACATCGGCATCCAGCACCACCGGCACCCCTGCCCGCCGGGCCCGCCCGGCGGCTGCCACCGCGGCCTCCCGGTGAATCCCGTCCAGGTGCAGGACCCTGGCCTGCTCGATCAACCCCGGTGGCAACTGCGACGGCAGCAACTCGCTAAAGGTGGGCACGCAGGCCAGAATGCTGCGCTGCCCGGTGGCTCGGTCCACCAGGACGACCGAGGCCTGGGAGAGAGCGCCCGCTTCCACCAGGAGGTGCCGTGTGTCGACCCCGTATTGATCCAGTTCCCTGCGGATGAAGTTGCCGAAGGCGTCGTCACCGACCTTGCCGGCGCAGGCCACCGAGCACCCCAATCGCGCCAGGGTGACCAGGGCGGTGGCCACCTCGCCGCCTCCCTGCTGCCGGGTCTCGAGCATGCGGATCTCCTCATCCGCCCCCGGCATGTGCGGTACCACTCCCAGCAGGTCGAAGCAGCAGCACCCCAATCCCACCACGTCAACCATCACGCCTCGCGAAGTTTGAAGTTTGAAGGAGGAAGTTTGAAGGAGGAAGTTAGAAGTTTGAAGGATGAAGGGGAAAGAGGAAGCGTGAAGTCGGATCTGCCGGAGAGGACGTTTGAGTTTGCCCGGCGGGTGGTCGTGCTATGCCGGTTTTTGGACGAGAAACCGGGGGTTTCGCGGACGCTGGGGAACCAGTTGCTAAGGTCTGGAACTTCGATCGGGGCCAATGTAGAAGAAGGGCAAGCAGCGCAAAGTGAAGCCGACATCGTCAGCAAGTACAGCATCGCCTGAAAGGAAGCCCGCGAAACGCATTGCTGGCTCCGCCTTCGGGCAGCCTCCGAAATGCTTCCGCCGGATAGTTTGGCTGAACCGGAGATCGAATGTGATGAATTGATCGCCATCTTAACCAGCATCATCAAGAAAATGAAGAACAGGCAGCAATGACTCCAAACTTCCCCCTTCCCCTTCATCCTTCAAACTTCTAACTTCCTCCTTCACACTTCAAACTTCCCCCTTCAAACTTCAAACTTCCTCCTTCTAACTTCTGACCTATCTCAGGCGCTCATCGTGCGAATCCCATAGAGGGGGATACGAATATCCCGGGTGACGAGGATCAGCCCCTCCGCTTGAGCTTGCGCGATCAGCATTCGGTCGAACGGATCTCCGTGATGCGGCGGAAGCGCACCCGCTTGCTCCGCGTGAAGAAACGTGAGATTCAGAGGGATGAAGTCTTGTTCCTTGACCGCCGCTTCCAGATTGTCAGGAGCCTTCAGCTTCCCCAGCGTCCGCTTGACGGCAATCTCCCAGCCGCTGACCGAGCTGACAAAAACCTCGTTCTGTTGGCTCTCAATGGACCGGAAGGCGTCCCTGTGTAGTTCATCGGGGTCGGTCAACCACCATAGCACGGTGTGAGTATCCAGCAGTAGGCGCGCCACTATTCGTCTTCGTCCGGAAAGATTTTGGAGTTGTAGAACGAATCGATCACTTCCTGGGGAGTCTCGTCAAAATCCGGGGCAATCCATATTTGTCCCTTCAGCGCTCCAGGTTTACGCTTGGGCTTCCGCTCACGGTAGGGCACCAGGCGCAAATAAGGCTCGCCGGATTTGGCGATCACGATCTGCTCGCCCTCCCAGGCCAACTTTCCGAGCCGAGAGAGCTGCGACTTGGCTTCGTGCATGTTGACTTTCTTCATTGGAACTCCAAAATAGCTAAGTTAGCTAACTTTGTCAAACAACGGGGCTGGCTTCTGATCACGTTTGCGAACTTCAGTGCCTCGTCGGGAGAACCTGGAAAAGTGCCTCATCGCTGCCGTCACTCCAACTTGCGTTTCGACTGGCGGCGGCGCGACTTCCGGGCCGCATGATCTTCCGGGGTAATCTTGCCTACGGCTTCCATCTCGCGAATAAAGGCTCGATAGTCCCCCAACAATGCGGTCACGTCATCCTCCACAGCCGGATACCGGGAGAAGGCACACTCCCGAACGTCCCGCACCACAACCACTTGAGGGTCCCCGGAATAACCGCGGATGAAGAACTGATACCGAAACCGCTCCGCCTGCGGATAGAGCACGAAATAGGAGCGCCACTGAACACTCCCCGAATACTCCTCCACCTTGGGGTAACGACGCAGCAACTTGTAACCCAGAATGGTCTTGCCCCGAATGGCATCCAGACGGCCGACCAGCTTCAAGGTCTCCCCGCCAATGGCAAACTCCCGGGACAAGGAAACTTCACAGGAATCGGGCTGTATCGGAGTGAAATCCAGTTTGAATACGACCCGGTCGGCGTAATCGCGACCTCCAGTCTCCAGAAACCTGTGAAACCTGGTGCCGGCTCGCATTGCCGGCGTCGGTGGAATCAGTCGCTTCCAGCGGGCCAGCCACTCTTCGAACCTCTGACCCGTATCCCTGAACCTCCTGTAGTCGGCCAGCTCGGTAACCGAAACCCTCATAGTCCCTTCCCATAAATTTCTCGGTACTCAGATGGCAAATCCAGACCGAGTACCGACCTGAATCATCTCAAGCGAACCTGCCGGCGCGGGACCGATTTCAGTTGTGGCTCGGTTCCGCCAAGACGCGCCAACCGCCGAGCGCTTTCACGCTCAATGAGCGCACCCAACCCTTCCCGGATCAGTGCCGACTTGCTCGTCAGGCCGGTAAGGCGTTGAGTTTCTTCCAGCAAGCGGTCATTAATGTTGACGGTAGTTTTCATCCGATTCCCCTGTCTCAAGGTGTTAACCACGCGCCGCATGGGTCGTATACATCTAAGATTACAACATCTTGGTGATGGCATTCATTCCTGGTTGGTGTTCGGAAAGTCTTCGAAGAATCAGCCGGGATGGCCGGTGATCGCTCCACCGATTGGGCTTGATGGCCATGGCTGGTTGGCATAGCCTTGTCGCGGCTCCGCGGCGGCGCAGAGCCATGGACTCAGCTGGGACCGCCGCCCGAGGTCAGGGCCTGCACAGTCCCTGCAGCATTGGGACAAGAGAGAATCCGACTCCATGCTCCTGCGCCCACTCATTCACACTCTGGAGAGGCGGTTCCACCAGAGGGACATCGACCGCCGCCTGGTCAGACCCTTCGAGTGGGGAGAAGAATTCCTCGGTGACGCGCACCCGGGCGGCGACCCGCTCCAACGCATTCAGGAGCACAACCGGCAGGCCCTGGCTGCCAGCCACACCTACTTCGCCCCTCCAACCTCCGAGCCCGGCCAATTCGATTTCGACGGCTTCTGGCTGCGCTTTCCCAGCGCCATCCGGACGCCCTATCCCGAAAACAACACCGTGCATGCGCGCTACTATCCGGGAGGCGAGATGGCCGCCATCGTCCTTCCACAGTGGAACGGCGACGAGCAGGCCCACGTCGGACTCTGCAAGGCGCTGCAGCGCTTCGGTGTCGGCGCCCTGCGTCTCAGCCTGCCCTACCACGACCGGCGCCGCCCGGAGGGCCTGGAACGCGCCGACTACATGGTGGGCCCCAACATCGGCCGCACCATTCAGGCCGTCCGGCAGGCAGTCCTGGACGTGCGCCGGGCCGCCGACTGGCTGGCGGGCCGGGGAATTCGCCGCATCGGGCTGCTGGGAACCAGCATCGGTTCCTGCGTGGGTTGGCTCGCCTTTGTGCACGATCCAAGGCTCGACCTGGGAGCCTTCAACCACGTGTCGAGTTACTTTGGAGACGTGGTGTGGCGGGGAATCACCACCTCACACATCCGCAGGACGCTGGAACAGCACATGACCCTGGAGGAAGTTCGCGAAGCCTGGCTGGCGCTGAGCCCGATTGCCTACGTCTCCAGGCTCAGAGGCAATTCACGACCCATGCTGATGCTGTCGGCTCTCTACGACCTGTCTTTCCCTCCCGACCTCTCGCGCCGGCTTTTCGACCAGGTGGAGCGTGAGCAAATCCGGGTCCAAAAGGTCTTTCTTCCCTGCGGGCACTATACGGGGGGGAGACCGCCGTTCAGCTACCTGACCGGCTATCACCTCGTCAATTTCTTCCGCCGCCAGCGGGAGACCTTTCTCAAGAGCGAATCCGCGGCCTGACAAACGAGCGTCAGTCTTCACCGACCGGGATAGCGCCGAACCGTCATTTCAGGCTCGACGGTCTCGGGCATGGCATCCAGCGGGTAAACCGGCCTGCCAATGCGCCGAAAGGGAAGCATGCGCATATCGGCGGGCGTGGGACCGGGAACAGCCACCACGAAGAAAGCCTTCATGATGCCGGCGTAGCCCACCCGGAAGTTCATCATGTTCTTGACGCAGACGAACTTGGCCTGGCGGGGATCCAGTCCCAGCGAACGGTACTGCTCGTCGGCCCATTCGTAGGTGGGACGGCTCGTGACCAGCAACTGGAGGTTGCCGGTCTGCAGGACCAGCGAGCGCCCCATGGAGACTTCGGTGCCTCCCAGGATGCCGCCCCGGTAACGGAAGCGGCCCTCCGACTTCCGCCGCAGCACCGCCCCGAGCGCCAGGGGCTTGCCCCACTGGGGGTCCAGGCGGTGTCCCAACTCCACCTGGAACCGGCTGCCGGGCTCCCGATGCCAGCAGTCGCCAACGGCTTGGGGATCGACCGCCATGGCCAGGCAGGGCTCCTCGACGCCGAGCTCGATCAGTTTTCGGACCAGTGCGATGCTGTCGCCGGCGGCGCCGCCTCCGGTGGTATCGGCAGTGTCCAGCAGGAGGATGGGGCCTCCCTGAATGCGGCGTCCGCGCTCCACGGCATCGGCCACGGTCAGTGGCTCGACTCGATAGGCTTCGCGCTCCCCCCAGTGCTGCAGCGCCAGCCGCCGGGCCAACTCCCCGGCCAGGGCCTCATCGCCCTCGGTAATCACCAGCGAGCTGCAACCCATTTCCGGAACGTCGATATAGGCGCCCAGGTTGAAGACCGAGGCCGAGAGCACCTGCGGCCGCGTCTGCTCCATCCGGTCAGCCTCCCGCCGGAGCCGGGCAAAGGGGCCGTCCCCCTCGGTGGAGGCGTTGAAGCTGGTCAGAATCAGGGGCAAGCGGGCCAGCGCCATGGTCGGGCGGCTCTGCCCCCCGGCTGCCCGCAGCAACAACCTGGCCGCGTGTTGACCTGTCTGGAAGGCGTCCCGGTGAGGATAGGTATGGTAACCGACCACAATATCCGCCGACTGAACCATGGACCGGGTCAGGTTGCCATGGAGGTCGAGCGTGAGGGCCAGCGGAACCCGGGGGCCGACGATGTCGCGGAGGGCTCCGGCCAGGTCCCCCTCGGGGTCGTCCAGGTCCTGCACCCCCATGGAGCCGTGACAGGAGAGGAGGATGCCGTGAACGGGCCGATTCCGGCGCAACCCCTCAAGCAGCAGCCGCTTCAGGGAGCGATAGCATTCCGCCGAAAGCGGATTGCCGGAGTTGGCACGGGCAGCCACCAGCGGGACCACCTCGACCTGCTCCTCCGACTGGAGGATGGAAAGAAAACCGCCGACCTCGGTGTCCGACCGGCCCAGTTCCAGGAGTTCGGGGCCCTCCAGCAGGTAGCCGGTGGTGCGGAAGAAGTCCAACCCGGCCAGGCCCGTCACGAAATGGTTGGACTCGGATGAAATCTGAGCGACAGCGATTCGCAGGCTCATCTACCCCATCCACAATCCACCGTTGATCTCGATGACCTGTCCAGTAATGAACGAAGAGGCCGCTCCGGCCAGGAAGAGCACCGCCCCGGCGCATTCGTCGGGGTGGCCGTTTCGGCCCAGAGGTGTCTGGCGGGCAAGGGCTTCCAGCGCTTCAGGGGTGTTCAGGCGGTCATGAATATCGGTCAGAATGACACCCGGCGAAACGGTATTCACTCGCACCCGGGGCGCCAGTTCCTTGGCGAGACTCCGAGTCAGGCTGAGAATTGCCCCCTTGGCTGCCGCATAGATGGAAACGCGCCCGGCGCCACCGGTGTGAGCGGAAATCGAGGATGTGTTGATGATGGAGGGACCGGACCCTCTTTGCAGCAGGGGAATGGATTCTCGAGTCACGTAGAGCGTGCTGTGCAGGTTCACCCTTAAGACCGTTTCGATCCAGTCGTCTTCGGCCTGCTGCAGCAGGCTTCGGCTCACCATGTCCCCGGCGTTGTTGACCAGAACGTCCAGCCCGTCCCAGCGCCGACTTACCTGCTCCAGCAGATGCCGGGCTCCGGCCGAGCCCTCGAGATCCGCCTGTACCGTCCATCCTTTTCCCCCGGCTCGCCTGATCCGATCGACCGTGTCTTCTGCCTCCTGTTTGGACCGACGGTAGTGCACGGCCACCTGGGCACCGCTGCCGGCCAGTGCCAGAGCCACCGCTTGTCCGATGCCTCGACCGGCTCCGGTCACCAGGGCCCGCTTCCCCTCCAGTCCGAACTGACGGCTCAAGTAGTCAGGCATGCTCATTCACCCTAAAGCCCATAGAACCTGGCCGCATTCCGTCCGAACACCGCCGATTCGACCCATGGACTCCAAACGGAAGCCAGCGTTGTGCGCACCAAGTCGACCGCCTCCTCGTAGCTGCTGCCGTTCAGGCAGATCGGCCAGTCACTGCCGAACATGACCCGTTCCACGCCGAAGCAGCTCAGCACGTGATCGACGAAGGGCTGCGCCCGACCGACCAGGTCCGGAGCCGGACCCCCATTGGGTGACATCCCGGAAAGCTTGCAGCAAAGACCGGGATACCGTGCGATCTCGGCTATATGGCTTTGCCACGGTTGCAGCTTGCAGTCCTTGATGTCGGGCTTGGCGAGATGGTCGACCACGGCCCGTAACCCCGGGATGCGCTCCAGCAATTCAATGACGACGGGCAGATGCCTGGGCCAGACGATCAGGTCGAGAGGAACCTGGAGATCAGCGATACTCTTGAGACTGTCGAGGACCCGTGGCCGCAGCAGCCACCGGTCGTCTTCCAGAAACTCCACCGCCGGCCGGACCCCGACAAATCCCGATCGCTTCCTGTAGGTGTCCAACTGCCGTCGGAAGTCCCGGCTCTCCAGGTCCAGCCACCCGACCACGCCCGCGATGAAGGAGTGCTCTTGCACCAGGGTCAGCAGGAAATCGGTTTCCTCCAGGCTCGGGGAAGCCTGAACGGCCACGGTGAGATCGATTCGGTGACGCTCGAGCGCCAGCGCCAGGTCCTGCGGCAAGTAGTCGCGGAAGAGCACCGGATTGTTTCGATCCATCCAGGGGTAGTCGAAGCCGTTGGCCAACCAGAAGTGTTGGTGGCTGTCGATCCGCGAGCGGGGGCTAACGCCTGGAGTTGCGTCCCGTTTTTTCATAGGGGCCGACATCTGGATCGTCGTCCACCCAGAAGTTTCTGCTGATCAGATACTTGGTCTCCAGTTCGATGTCACCGAGCCGAACGTGGCCGGTGGCGAGGTCCGGGTCCCGATGGGTGAGGGTCACCTCGAGCAGATTGCTGCCCTGCCTGGGCCAGTATTGACGATCCAGCTTGTAGACAAACCAGTAGCCTCCGATCCGCTTGGCGGGCGCGTACATCTTGTACATCTGGTTGATCTTTTTCAACGACGAATCCGGCAGGGTCTTGCCGTTGAGGCTGATGGCCAGCCGCTCCCGCTCGTTGACCCCGATGCGCAGACGCAACAGGACCTCCCGGACAATGCCCTCCCGGTCCCAGTGCATCAGGTCGTCCGCGATGGTGAACTCGACCCTGCTGGTCTGGCCGGGTTTCAGCTCGACCGGCAAGGTCGGTTGCGCCTCGGAGGCCGGGATGCCCCGGGTCCCCCCGTAGTCCCCCTTGGTCATCACCGTATAGAACTTGTCCTTGGGGGCCATGATGTCGGGATGGTCGATCTCCCGCAACTGGGCGTAGAAATCGGCCCGATAGGGCCAGTTGGCTCCCGCGAACCACTGGGCCAGGTAAAGCCCGTCGACGCCCTGCTGCCAGTAATTGCAAGCGGTGGCCCGCGTCATTTCGATGGTGCCGCTCAGCAGGCGGTCGGAGCTGACAATGCTGTTGATGGTGGCGAAGGCGCGGCAGTCGGACCCCTTGACGGCTTCCACCAGCGGCCGGAAATCGGCCATGGTGTCCAGCCGCCCCCAATAGGTCTCCCCCACGAGAACGTCGACGATGCCTTGCCGGATCCATTCCCGGTAGTCGAGTCCCAGAGAATAGGCCTGGTCGATGTCGTTGGGAACGCGCAGCACCAGTTCCCGTTCCGGGTCGTCGGCCTTCAGTGCCTCATAGACCCTCTTGAGCCAGGCGGTCATGAGGGGGCGGCCTGCCGCCACTTCGCTGGGGTGAAAGAAGTAGGGTCCCGGACTGATGTAGTTGAGCTGGAGCTCGAGGCCGTCGATGGGGTAATTCCGGGCGACCTCTTCAATCAG
>JAPVWS010000533.1 GCA_027493295.1 Candidatus Versatilivorator vitaminiformans
CTCTTCTTCCAGAGAACGCGACCGCATGGCCGGTCCCGATCCTGGACGGTGAGATCCCTTCACAACCTCTTTCTCCACCGCTCCAAAGCTGTGGAAGTAACCGCAATGGTATTGAGCCGGGATCGGATGAGTCAAGGCCCTGGTTCGGGACAAGTGGCTGGTTATTCAGACACTTATGGACGACATCGGATGCCGGTGGACCGCATGGGCCGGCCATGGAAACACGCCCGGCCTTGCCGGAAAAGGAATCGCCCAGCCTGAAGACAGTTGCCCACGCCTCAACGATCGGGCCAGTGCCCTGGCTGGATCGGCCAGGTCCTTGATCGAGACATGCCAACCGGCTTCCCAACCGTTAGCCGGAAGGGCGGTGAACCACAGCAGATTGAGGGATCGCTTTGACAGGGCAACCGGAACCCAGCCCTGCAGGTTCATCGTGCCTAGTCCACCCGCCGCCGGGGCTGTGGGAACCCGGGCGCAGTTGGAGCGGGTTTCCAGCGGGGGCGGCACTTTCCATAGCCGTCCGCGCGATCCATTTCCGCCACTGGATTCGCGTGTCTGCTACCAGCTCGCCGGAAGTCGGGCCAAGGCGCCGTGGTCCGTGCCCCCGTAAGCCGGGCTCTTGCGCCGCTGGGCGCCGACTCCAAACTCGAAGCTGGTTTCGCCAACCTGCATCCCCCGCCACAACCGGGAGGGCTTCGCCCTCTGAGAGAAAGGCGTTGTGCGTTGAAGGATCGCCGCCATGTTAGACCGCCACACCCCGTCGAAAAGGTGGAGGCCCATCTAGCGGCATCGAAGCCGCCATGGCGTTCAACGGTGTCCAAATCGGTGTTAGCGATGGCGTGGCGGATCATGACTGCTTCCTGCTCGGCGTCGCTGATGGCCCGCCCCTGGCAGGATGTAAGCACCCACTCCGCCCGGTCCAGAAGGTGCAGCTCCCACGCAACCACAACCACCTCGACGCGGCGGCCGGTCTCCCGGAGGTTGTGCCAAGGGCTACGGTGCGGGGTCTCCCTGAAGTGCAATTCTTTGGGGGTTCCCATGCCGGGATCGATTTAGGTGAAAACGGCCCGGTCCTGCCCGGCGGCCACCGGCAATTAGAGATGTGGAAGTACCGGATGCGTCAGCGCGGCCGGCGTAGATGCGTTTCAGGAGTAGCCTGGGGTCGATGCCGAGCCACTTGAAGCAGGCGTCTTTCTCCGGCGGCACCTGCAGTCGATTGATTGTAAACTGCCAAGCTAAATGGGAGTAATGTGGGAGAGTAAACAAAGCAGGACTGGAGGTCGTCAGGGGATGGGTCTGAGAGGCTCTGCCCCCTTTCGGGGTGGGGGACGGGAATCGCCGCCAAGTGTTTCCAGGAGTTCCTCTGGCAATGCGTCATTGAGCTTTAGATACAAGGAGATATCCCTGAACGCCATCTTGGATACCTGAAGTTTTTGGATTTGCGCAATTGCGCCATCGCTAGGAAGGTCGTCAAACTCCTCCGGATAGCGCGACACATACCACGCCCAGAAGACTTTCAGTTCAAAAGGGATATCCTCAGTTGTCACCTGTAACATCCAGACGGCATCCATAATGAAGCGTTGTGTGAGTCGGTTCAGCGGGGCTATATTCATTGCCCCTCCAGGATCCCTATCTGCGTGCTTCAAGAAATTGTACGGGTAATTTATCCTCCGGAGGAATGCCTGGACCTCTCGTGGTTTCATGCCGGATGTGTTCTTCACGGCGCTTCCGATGCCGAGATTCTTTCCAAGATCCACGAGAATCTGGTGTGAGGCTGAGGCGAGTGTGTGGATAGCAATCACGTCTTGCTCCTCAAAAAAAAGATGGATTGCCACGGAGAGTTGCCGTCGAGCAACGTCTGGCTTTGTTACGTGCTCCTCTGCCATTAAAAAACCTCGGTGGGTTCTCAACCGACCCGTTTGTATGCGGCCGGTTTGGGCGTCTCTCACTGCCTGCTCGATCTGTACCGACCCTGATATCTTGGACAAGTAAGACCCACCATACACAGGGGACCGGATGCAAGGCAAGCCGTTGTCTTGCCTGAACCGGGGGCTCGAATCCCAGTCACTCAATCAACCAGTGCTGGTTGTAGAGAGCGCGAATCTGGTCCAGTCCCGAACCAGTTCCGGTATGGATTGGAAGTTCCGGACCCACACCAACGGGTTTTCCAGGCCTGGACAACCCGAGACCCGGCAGCCCTCCGACAAGCCATCGCTGATGCTGAGTGGAACACCGTCGAACGCCATGGCGGCTTCGATGTCGTCATGGAGAAGGTCGTCCAATAGGAGCAGGAGAACCCGGCCTCCAACGGCCGCGAAATGATCTACGATTTTCGCCTCCGGGGGTCACTCAAATGGCGTCGCAGAGGTGGGCCACCTGCAAATGGGGGGGAGCCCTCCTAGGTGGCCCACTTTTCGGGCACCCACAACGCCTTTCTCTCAGAGGGCGAAGCCCTCACCGTTGTGGTCGGGGCCTTGCCTGGAAAGCCTTATTGGAAGGGGGTTGGCGCGGATTCCCCGCGTCGCCTGCGAAAAGGCGAAGCGAGGCTACGCTTCGCGTGTTCCCCCCTCGCCCGGCGTAACGGCGCGCCGCACGAGAGGGGTGCTGGTGGTGAGAGCGACCCCACCCTTTTTTGCGCTGGTGCGCCACCGGGGAGGATAAAGGGTGACAGGGAAAATGACACCCTTTCCCTCCCCTTTTTGGGTCGCTCTCACCACAGTGATCCCTGGCGGGAAGGCCATCGAGTGCTGCTGAGGCCTGCGGCCCTCAACTCCCGCCGGCCAGGTAGCCGGCCCAGTCATCCATGAGCCGGCGCCGGCGCTCGAACAGGACCGAGCGGCGGTAGGCTGCCTCGATCTGGCTGCGGACCTTGTGCGCGAGGGCAGCCTCCGCCACCTCGCGAGGATAATCGGTCTCCTCAGCCGCCCAGTCCCGGAAGCTTGAGCGGAACCCATGCGGCACGGCCGCGCTGAGCAGTGCCGCCATGGCGGTCCTCCCGAGTGGCTTGGCTCCCACACCTACAACAAATGCTGGGTTTCCAGAACCGGTTGCAGATGGCGTTTGCCATGCGGCACTTTGGTGCCAACGGCCGCTTGCCACTGTATACTAGCGGCTGTATCCATCGCTGCCCATCCACTACCCTAGCTCGGACGTGACCGATGGCGTTTAGCAGTGCCACCAAGGAAGAAGCTCTCGTTGCTTCAGGGCGACGGTGCTGTCTCTGTAGACTCTTCAAAGGCGTGAGGCTCGAGGTTCACCACATCCAGCCCCCATCCGCCGGCGGGAGCAACGACCTCGACAATGCCATACCACTGTGCTTTGACTGCCACGCGGATGTTGGCCACTATAACCCCGACCACCCTAGAGGGAATCGCTATTCCGATACAGAGCTACGGCGCCACCGTGATCGGCTGTATGATCAGATTAAATCAGGGCATCTTTCTCCCGCTCCCCGGCAAAAAGAATGGGCGTACTGCCGTTATCTTGTATGCAAGAGCTTTTCAGCCCTCTCAGAAATCGTTGAGGGCAAGCTTGATCGTACTCCCGTCAAAAACCCACTTCTGGCAGATACGATTGCGCTGGAGGAAATGCGGCGCTTGGTTCAGATCCAGGGAAGCGACGATAGCAAAGGCACTGTCTACGGT
>JAPVWS010000534.1 GCA_027493295.1 Candidatus Versatilivorator vitaminiformans
CCGGGGCAAGCTGCTGCACTCGCAGGACACCGCCAAGCTGGAAAAGGGCAAGTCCTACCACGCCCGCAGGTTCAAGCGCTTCCTGACCCGCTGGGGACCAAAGCGGTTGGTTCCGTCCCGCCGCCGGCGCTATTGAGGGTCTTCAACAGGACAAGCGCGCCCACTCCACGTCCATCCGTTCGATGGCTCCCGCATAGTAGACGATCAGCACCTCCCCGTTGGACAAGACGGTGGCGAAGGGCAGTCCGTAGCTCCAGTCGCTCATGAGCGCCAGGGTGTCGGCCATGTCCTCTCCGGCGGAGGGGCGGGCCCTCATAGCGGCGGCGTGGTCGTAGATCACCACCTCGGTCTCGGACGAGAAAACGCCGTCAATGGAGGGCGCCAGCCGTGCCCGGATGGATTGGGTTCCGAACCGGTCTACCCAGGCCAGCACCGTTCTGCCGTCGGGCAGGATGGCGGGCCTGGCCGCCTGGTCGCTGAAGCCCAGGTCCTCCGGGTCGGACCAGCTTCGGCCCTCGTCCCGGCTGATGCGGCGCCGGATGTTCAGGTAGGTTCCCGTCTGGCTGTCGAAATACCAGGTGAAGGTGACGATGCGCCCGTCAGGGGCCACTCCCGCCCGCTGGTCCCAGTTGAACATCCTGCCGGTCGGGTCCTGGCTCACCGTGTGGGGGGCGCTCCAG
Source organism: Candidatus Versatilivorator vitaminiformans (assembly GCA_027493295.1). Classification (GTDB taxonomy): domain Bacteria; phylum Acidobacteriota; class Terriglobia; order Versatilivoradales; family Versatilivoraceae; genus Versatilivorator; species Versatilivorator vitaminiformans. Next base: position 681 of record JAPVWS010000534.1, read on the forward strand.
GATTTCCCCCCGTCCTCCGAATAGAGATAGACCACCCGCTGGTACCACCTGGAGGCGTCCAGGTAGGGCTTGTTGGTCTCCACGCTCAATGCCAGCCGGCCGCCGGCCAGCTCCATCAGGGGACTGGTCACGCTGGGCGGCCCCAGCTCCTCCGGGGTGGGGATGACCCGCCAGGGGCTCCAGCTCCGGCCGCCGTCGTCCGACTCCGACCAGAGCACGGTCATGGGCAGGCAGCCCTCGGTTTCGGCATGAAAGATCTTGGAGCCGGGGAAGGATTCCCGGTCCACCCACATGGAAATCAGAACCAGGCGACCGGACGAGAGCTGGGTGGGATAGGTGCTCCACAGTATCCCTCTCTTCCCCCCGATTCTGGGGGACTCCAGGGTCGTCGGTTCCGTCCAGCTCTGCCCCAGGTCTTCAGACCAGCGGATCTCGGAGGTGGCCCGGTCCGAGTCCTTGTTGGGGCCCACCTTGTAGGTGGCCAGCACTCTTCCGTCCTTCAGTCCCAGCAGCTTGGGAAAAGTCCCGACGGCCCGGTCGGTTCCCGCCTCCCCCCGGTTCAGCGTCCCCCTGGCAACGATCTTCATGGCGTTCCTCCGGTGGTCACCGGCACAGCCTCACGGTGCTCTTCGTTCCTCTCGAAGCAGAATAGCCGGCTCGAAAATTATTGTTGCAATCCCGCAGGGAGTCATTGTAAGTTTTACCCACTCCCTCCGAGAAACATTCTACAGTTTCCAAACTAAATCTTGCCGAAAGAGAACGGCGGAGGATGTTATGCCGACTGTCTCCGGTGTGTGCCGAATTGCGTCCAAGTTTGCCCCTTTTCGCAGGGGTATTCCAACTCTGCTACTGCTGCTTCAAGAGAGTGCCCTGCTGGCTCAAGGGACCGGAACAAGCCCTTGGGTCATGGCCGTCGACGAATTGTCGAAAACGTTTACAGGCCCATTGGCGAAAGGGCTGTCACTCATCGCCATTGTGGTCGGAGGTTTGATGTTTGCTTACGGTGAAGGTGGATCCAAGCGAGCCATGGCCGGCACCATTTTCGGGCTGGGCATGGCTCTGGGGGCTGCCAATTTCATGAAGTGGCTGTTTGGGGTGTGACCGCGAAATGACAGGAAAACGCCGATGGAACGGCTATCCCGTCCTCAGCCGGCCGCTGATGATTCTGGGCGTGGAACGGCGCTGGTTCCTCTTGAGCGCGACACTGGCAGTGTCGCTTTGGAATGCCGGTGACTCACTTCTGGCAGCAATACTTGTTCTGGCATTGCTGCTTGCTGCCGGCCGGCTGGCTTGGAAGCAGGATCCCAATATGCTGAGCCTGTTGCGGGAAGCCGCCCGATCCAAAGTGCGGTACGACCCCGGCAAATGGGCGGAAACGCCCTGGTATCTGGATCTCCGGTAGGTGAGGTCACATGAACATGAATTCTGAAGCCCGAGACTACGGCAGATCGGGAGCGCTTGCCGAAGAGATCCCCTATTGGGGGTGGCTGCCGGACGGAACAACCTGTCTCACTCGAGCGGGCGAACTCCTGGCCGCCGGCCGGTTGGCGCCTATGGGGATCGATGGACGGCGGCCCGAACATTTGGATCGAGTGCTGGATCGCTGGCAGCGGTTGCTGTCCGACATCGGTCCTCGCACGCGGCTTTACTTCTATCTCCTTCGCCGGCCCAGTCGGTGGAATGAGATCCCGCAGCATGGTGGCGACGTCAGCAAGCTTTCCCAGCATCAAAGGCGCCTGTTCCTGGCAGGTCGGATTCGGGAGATGCAGACCTTTCTGGTGTGGTGCCATGACCCACAGTTGAGGTCTGCGGTCAATCGGGAGTCCGGCTGGACGTCCTTCGCACGCAGTTGGCTGGCTCGACAGGGCGGAATTCCCGAAACGGCGTACCTTTATGCAGCCATTCAAACCGCAGCGGATGGTTTTCGCCAGCTTGTGCAAGCCCATCGGGCCCTGGTGGAGGATCTCACTCCCATTGAATTGCTGACTCCCAAGTCTGGATCGCGCCTGTTGAGCGAGTTGATCAACCGTCCCGGCACTTCTTGGGATGGAGCCACCGGAAGCGGGCTCAACTGGCGCCTGGCCCTTTCCGAGCTGGAGGCGGAACGCCGCCATCTTCGCCTGGATGGCGAGCCGGTCATTCTCTACTCCCTTCTGTCCCCCCCGGGCCAAGCCTCTGCGAATCTGCTCAACGATCTCTATTGCCTGGATGCCACACTGACGGTTTCCCTGGAATGGAGGCCTCTGGAGCTGGACCAGGCTCGGAAGAGAATACGATCGGCTCGCCGACACTATTTCGCCAAGCGCTACTCCCTTGCAGCTCACATGCAGGAGAAGGAAGGAACGGATACGGCAATGGTGGACTCGGCTGCCGAGGTCGAGTCCGAGCGGCTCGGGGAAGCGCTGGTGGAACTCGAAGCCGACGGGATTGCTTATGGTGAAATGGCGCTCTGTATTGCATTGCACGGAGAACTGGGAGAGATCGAACGCCTGGACGGCGATGTGCGACGTATCTTTTCCTCTCACGACGCCAAAGTCATCCGGGAGGGATACGGACAGTTGCCCGCCTGGTTCTGCCGCTGGCCGGCCCAGCCCAGGAAGCGTCAGGTTCGCACCCTGTTCGGTTCCGCCGGCCTGGCCGCCTGCCTGGCTCCCATCTTCGGTCCTCCGGTCGGATACTCGACCAGCAGGCACTTGCGGCGTCCCGCATTGGCGGTCCTGGAAACCCGCTGGCAAACCCCCTTTCACTACGACCTCTTTGACGGCGACGTGGGACACACGCTGGTGCTCGGGGCGACCGGAAGCGGCAAGTCGTTCCTGCTGAATTTCCTGCTTGTCTCAGCCCTTCAGTACCAACCCAGGGTTCTGATACTCGACCTGGGTGGATCCTACCGTTGGCTCACGGCCTTTCTGGGGGGAAGCTACCTGGAGATGGCTCCCTCCGGAGCACTCAATCCTGCCTTTCAATTAAGGCCGTTCTCCCTACCTCGCACCGAGCGATCCTTTCAATTCCTCACCGGTTGGGTGGTTCGCCTGTTGCGACTGGGCGGGTGGACGGTGGAAGGCGACGACACCAATGAAATTCGCAGCCGCGTTCAAGACCTCTATCTCTTCTCTCCCGATCGGCGCACATTGAGCGCCCTGGTGCGAGCCCTTCCCAGCAAGATGTGGCCGGCAATGTCGCGCTGGCATGGTGATGGAGCCTGGGCAAGCTATTTCGACCACTCCGCCGCTGGGGCGGATCTCGATCTGAAAGACTGGCAGGTTATCGATCTGGCTGGAGCGGCTGAACATGAGGACCTCTGCGAAGCAGCCCTGTTTTACCTGCTCGAACGCCTGCGCCTGCAGTTGGAAGACCCTGCCGACATCGCCCGGGTGAAGCTCATGGTAGTGGACGAGGCTTGGCGCTATCTGCGCGATCCTGCCGTCGTGGCTTACCTGGCCGAATCTGCGAAGACCTGGCGCAAACGCAACGCTGCCCTGGTCATGGCCACCCAGTCAGCAGCGGATATCACCGGAACCGCTGGTGCCGAACCACTCCTGGAGTCCATGCCGACCAAGATATTTCTGGCCAACCCGGATTTGCCGACTCAGGCCGGCCGGGTGTTTCAGCTCAATGAAGGGGAATTTGAACTTGTCAGGGAATTGGTTCCCAAGCGGGAGCTCTACCTGCGGCGTCCGAGTTTGACCGGAGTACTGCGGCTGAACGTGGATCCAAAGAGCTACTGGCTATATACCTCCTCGCCGCCTGATGCGGAAAGGCGGAGCGATTTCATCCAGCGATACGGGTTGAAACAGGGCATTGAACGGTTGTCCAAGGGAGTGGCGGGATGAACGCAGCACTACCCATGGGAATTCCGTTTCCCACCATCGCGTTCCTGGTGGTCTGCTGGACGTTGCTGTCAGGAATCGCGACCGGAAGTGGCGTGCTTCGAATCAATGAAAGGCAGGATCAGATTATCGAGATCCGGGCCAAGGTTCGACATACGACTGTGCTGGTTCTCCCGAAGACTGAAAATATCCTGGACTACGTGGTTGGCGACTCCGACTACTGGCACCTTAGCGGGGCAGCCAACCTGGCATACCTCAAACCCATCGCCACGGGTGTGCGCACCAACGTGACGGTGGTATGCGCCAGCGGTCGGATCTACACCTTTCTGGCGAGTGAAGGCGCCGAGTCCCCTCACCTCGTGGTTCGAATCGAACGGACCGGAGGTGGGTACGGCCATGCCGCCGAGTCGCCGCACAAGCCGGCATTCGTCTCGCGAAGCATGGTGGAGGGATACCAATACGCGGCTCGGCAAGCAAACGAGGCCGCGCTGGCCGCCAAGAGCGATGCGGAGGCCCGGGTCAACGAGGCAAAGCAGGAGGCCGCCAAGACCATCGATCAGTTTCGCTCCAGCTATCCGGCTCGCTTGAAGTGGCCGTACCGTCTCGAGAAAAGGGCATTTGAGCGACCGTTTCTGGTCGAAGCCCTTTGGCGCGACGGTCAGTTTACCTATCTGCGCTGTCAGGCGCAGGAATCCCCGGCGCTCTACGAGTTGAAGGATGGATCGCCCAACCTGGTGTCCTATGACCTCAGCCAGGATGGACTCTATGTGGTACGGCATGTCTTGGGCGACGGCTGGCTTGCCATTGGGAACAATAAGGCCAAGTGGCGGTTTGTGGATGCAGGACTACAACCCTAGCCCCATGATTCATTGGAAACAAATGCACTCCAAACCGGCCGGAGCACTCCCCGGCAACCTGATGACCCGCATCGGCGTTGGAGCCATCGCCGTGCTTTGCGGGGCGCTGATGCTCACCCATTCCTTCACCAAGACGAACAGGGCTCCCGCTGCAAGTTCCGATGCGATCCCACAACCCGCAAATCAGGGCGTTCAACGACACCTCAGTGCTCTCATCGACAGAGAAACCGAACGGCAGGAGCAGCGGCTTGCCGCCCGGGCCTTGGACAGACTGCCTTGGCCAACGCCGGCGTCAGCACCCTCCGATGAACTGAATCAGTCCGCAATGGTCCCGGTTGTCCGGGAAGCTGGGGCGGCGCTTGTGAACTCGGATCCGGGACCGAGCGAGGACGAGATCAAGCTGCGTGAGAGTCTGCGTCTGGAGGATATCGAGAGGCGAGCCAGGTCTCTTCGTTCCCGACCGTTGGTCCAAACCTACCGATCCGATCGGGGTACGGAGGAGATATCCCTCAAGCCGGAGCCTGGTTCGGCTGCATTCCAGCCGGCGGAGGCTTCAAGGGTGCCCTCTACCGCGGAATCGGAACTGCGGGATTTCGTGGCCGACCTCAGTGCCGCGCTGAACTCCTCCAGCTCCGATACGAATGGGCTGTCCGGCGCCCTGAAGAGACCTGCCCCTTCACGTCCTTCCATGGAGGTTTCCAAACAGTCCTCCGCGGACCCGGCACGCCCTTCCAAACTGGTCCAGTCCTCGGACCCGCCGGGTTGGGAGCGGATTTATCAGGGGGCCTTTCTGGAGGGCGTCCTTTTGACGCAACTTTCAGGAGACTTCCCCGGACCGGTTCTGGCCATGGTATCGGTGCCGTTTTACTCTCAAGATCGCCAGCGGGTCCTGGTGCCGCGGGGAGCGCGGGCGGTCGGCACGGCGCGGGAGGTCACTCACAGCGACCAGCAACGGCTGGCCGTGACCTTCGACCGATTGTTTCTCCCCGACGGGCGATGGATATCCCTTGAATTCCGGGGACTCAGCCAAGTGGGGGAGTCGGCGCTCAAGGACCAGGTCGACCGTCACTATGTTTCGACATTTGCGGCCGCAGGAGCCGTCGGCGTGCTGTCGGGACTCACCCTGCAGGGAAGCAATCCCTACGGCGGGGGGATCCAGGGACCTCGAGCCGGGTCGGGCCAGGGGTTTGGCTTGGCCGCAACCCAGATCCTGCAGCGCTTTCTCAATCGTCTACCCACCATAACCATCCGGGCCGGTCATCGGTTGCGAATCTGGTTCACGTCCGATGTGCTTGTGCCTAAATCAAGACCCAAGAAAGGAAGAGACCAGCCATGAAGAAGAGAATCGTTTCCCTCGTGCTGCTCGTCAGCCTCTGCGCCGCTCCCCTCTACGGCATCGACCCCGTTGCGGCAGCCCAAAGAGCCCAGATGATCGTGAACCAGCTTCTCCAAAGGCTGAACGAGAAAATGCAGATCGCCAACCAAGTCACTCAAATCAGGCAATTTACCGAACAGCTTACCAAGACCAGGGAACAGTTCCTCCACATGAAGGAGGCTGCCTTGGGGCAAATCGGAGCGCTTGAGGAGTCTTTCGCGGAGTTGGTCGCGGGACCCACCAACCTGGTAGTCGATACTATGCAGTGGCAGACGGAATTTACAGGGTCAGCCAGAGAGTTGGTTGGTGCTGCCAAACGGCTGGCCTCCGGCCAACCGCTACGGGAAAGCTGGAGAAAAATCCTGAATCAATATCAAACCAACCAGGCAGACATCGTTGAGCTGTTGAGCCATCTGGATCCCCAGGTGGCGGCCCGGGTATCGGATCACTACCTTCAGGACCGGGAAGAAGCCGACAATCGACGTGTGACCACCTACCTGGTCGACGACTCGGCGACGGCATTGATCGAAACTGCAGCGAGCGCGCGAGAGTCTCTCCAGAAACTCCGTTCCAACAGCAATGTCTCGGACACCGCCTTGGCTCAGGCTCAGGTGACGGGTCTGGCCACCCAGGGAGAACTCCTATCCGCCATGGCGCAACTTATGGCTTTCGAGGCAGCACGGGGAACCGCTCGAGACTACCAGGATGAACTCAAGCGGCGGCAGCAATGGAAGCAGTGGGAGCGGCGTCAAGAGGCAGGGAAGGTGCTGTTCGAAAATCAACAGGCGGACATTGCCGCGAGCGCCGATGGACTACGGGAAGGCTTGGTCTACCGGATTCCGTCCGCCTTTGGTGATTCACATTAACCCGCATTTCTCACCAGGGGGCGTGATCATGGCGCAGGCATTTTCCCCTCAGCGCGTGCTCGGGAGCGAAGAGCGTAGCGGTCACTACGGTCGAG
>JAPVWS010000054.1 GCA_027493295.1 Candidatus Versatilivorator vitaminiformans
GGAAGTTCTTGACGGCCGTCTCGAACCCGGTGCGATGGTCCACCCAATCCAGGATTCTTCGAATCAGGTCCCTCATTGGCCGCCGTTCTCCGGGATGGGGCGAACCCGGCCGAGCCAGAGGCGGTTCCCTTCCGTTCGAGTTTCGAAGCGGTCCAGGGGCCGAGGGGCGGGGCCTTCCAGCACCTCTCCCGTCATGGAAAAGCCGGAGGTGTGACAGGGGCAGACAAACCGATCGCCGTCGGTTTCCCAGTGGTAGCCGCATCCCAGGTGGGTGCATCGGGGAGAAAAGGCGATCAGTTCCTGCTCGGTCCTGACCACCCAGGCGGTGGCCCTCTCGGTGGAGGTCTTCCAACCGTCAACCCGTTTGCGTTGAAAAGCGAGTTCCCGGGGTTCATTCAGGGGGAGAGCCGATACGTCGCCGGCGTCCGTCCAGCCCTTGTGGGCGTCTCCCTTTCTTCGAGACGGAAACAGGTAGCCGACGGCAGGAACTGTCAGCGAGGCCGCAATCAGGCTGCTCACGCCGTAGATCATCCGCTGATAGAAGGTTCTGCGCGAGCTGGACTGTGGGTCCTTTCCCATACCTTGAGTTCCCCGGGAGCGTCGAGACAGAGGCAGGAAGCCAAACCGGCGCCTATTATGACAGACCTGGAGGATCGATCTGAAGGACAAAACGCCTGGGGGGGACCCATCCGGTTCCAATGAGTTGCACCACCGGCTACATTCCCTGCACTCTTCTCAAGGGCGGAACCCCCGGCGACCACAACTCTTTTCGCTTTTTCCGCACAGATCACTCTATCCCGAAAAGAGTTTTTGGATTTCAGACCCGTTCAGTTGTACCCTATTAGCGATATGCACCGATTGACTTGGCTGTGGGTGCTGACAGGGCTCCTGCTGGTTGCCCCTTCCGCCCTGGCGCAGGCCCAATCCCCGACCTTCTCACTCACCCAAATCTCGGACCGGTTTCCCTCCCGCGGATTCGAACCCCGGGTAGCCTTCTGGCGGGCTGTCTTTAGCAAGTATGGCGCCAACCAGATCATCCTGCACGACACCGACGACTTGAGGCTGATCTACGAGGTGGTCGAGTTCAAAGAGGGCCTCGGCCGCAGCAGAGCCGCCTCCAGGCGCCAGCGGAGGACAGTGCGCGCCCGCATTCACCGCCTGTCGGTCGCCATGAACCGCTTGCGGACCCACGGCCCCGATCCCAAGAATCCCGACGCTGTGCAACGCGGAATCCTGAAGGCAGTGCGCTCCGCGGGCCTGCAACCCACGCGGGCGCTATTCAGAAGGCTGCGCCACAACATCCATGCACAGAGAGGCGTGAAGGAGCGGTTCCGGAAGGGCATCATTCGCTCGGGACGCTACCTGGAGACAATGGAGGCCATCTTTGAGAAACATGGTCTTCCCAAAGAACTGGTGCGCCTCCCTCACGTGGAATCCTCCTTCAACTATGCGTCCCGCTCCAGCAAGGGCGCCGCCGGCATCTGGCAGTTCATGCCCCGGACCGGCAGGGCCTACAAGCTCCGGGTGGGCCGTAACGTCGATGAACGCCTGGACCCCATCGCCGCCACCGACGGCGCCGCCCGCTATCTGAAAGACGCCTATCGGAAACTGGGCAATTGGCCCCTGGCCATCACCTCCTACAACCATGGCCAGGCCGGGATGGCTCGAGCCAAACGCCGTCACGGGCCCAACCTGCTCACCGTCATCGACAAGTACCGGTCCAGGTCCTTCCGCTATGCCAGCAAGAACTTCTACGCCGAGTTTCTGGCCGCCGTGGAGGTCTCCGAGAACTACCGCACCTACTTTGGGCCGCTTGAGCTTCTGGAACCCCACCGGTACCAGGAGATCTACCTGGACAAGTCGGTTCGTGTAAGCACCTTCACCACCATTGCGGGTCTCTCCCGGGATGTCCTGCGGGAATACAACCCGCAGTTCAAGCGCCGCCTCTGGACCCGTACACGGATCCTGCCGGCGGGTTTCAAACTCCGCATCCCGGCCGCCAAAGCGGAAGAAGCTCGAATGGCCCTGGCCAAGGCCCCGGCCGTCCGCTGGCGCGGTGCCCCCGCCAAGGTGCCCCCGGACGGCTATCGAATCCGACGAGGGGATTCGTTGGGTGGCATTGCGCGACGCTTTGGAACCTCCGTGAAGGCCATTCAACGGTTGAACGACCTGGAGGGCACCCGGATTTACGCCGGGCAGGTTTTGAGGATCCCCGGTTTGGGCCGAGCCTCGGCCGGCCAGGGTGGCTCGTCCGGGTCAAGGACGGCCGGAGGAGCTTCGGCCAAATCGGCCTCAACGCCGCCGGCAAGCTACCGGGTCCGGCGCGGCGACTCCCTGAGCGTGATTGCCCAGCGATTCGGCACCTCCGTAGCAGCCATCAAGCGGATGAACGGCCTCAGGAGATCCCGCATCCACCCGGGCCAGGTGCTGAAGATATCCGAATCGCCTACGGCTCCGAAGCAGTCCGCCGGTCCCGACCCGACGGCGTCGGCCGAGGCCAAGGCCCGGTCCGGTTCGACGCAGGCGCCGGCATCCGAGGCCACGCTATATCGCGTCAGGCGCGGCGACTCGCTGATTATCATCGCCCGGCGTTTCGGGACTTCGGTCGGCGAAATACGGCGGGCCAACCGGCTGAAGGGGTCCCGCATTCTGGCGGGTCAGAAGCTGAAGATACCCGTCCGGGCATCGGCAAACGGAAATCGGCGAAGGGCCGGCGGCGAATCGACTTCCGGCGCCGCCAACGGCCGCTACCGTGTGCGACGCGGAGACTCCCTGGACTCCATTGCCAGGAAATTCGGAGTCTCGGTCCGACAGCTCAGGACTGCCAACGCCATCCGCGGCCACCTGATCCATCCGGGCCAGACCCTGATCGTTCCCACGAACGCCACCACCCCGAAAGCCGACTAACAGTAGCGCGACCCTACCAGGGCTCGCTCCGGTCATTTTTCCCGAGGGAGCGGCCACTTCCCAAACCTCCCGTCACGGCCGGCCCGGGCACCTGCCAGGATCCATGGAATCCAACCCCATCAGCAAGTTCGTTGGTCGTCACTTCCGCCACTTCAATGCGGCGGCCTTGTCCGATGCGGCTGACGGGTACCGGGAATTGATCGCGTCGGGGGGCCGCATGCTGATGACCCTGGCCGGGGCCATGAGCACCGCCGAAATCGGGGTCAGCCTGGCCGAGATGATTCGGCAGGACAAGATCCACGCCATCAGTTGCACCGGAGCCAACCTGGAAGAGGACCTCTTCAACCTGGTGGCCCACGACGAGTATCTCCGCATTCCCAACTATCGAGACCTGACCCCCGAGGCCGAGCAGGATCTCTTCAGCCGCTCCTTCAATCGAGTGACCGACACCTGCATTCCGGAACAGGCCGCCATGCTGAAGCTCGATCACGCCATTCGGGAACTCTGGTACCAGGCCGAAGCCGAGGGAAAGAGCTATCTCCCGCACGAGTATGTGTATCAACTACTGCGCAGCCGGACTCTGGACGACTCCTGCCAGATCGATCCCAGGGACAGCTGGGTGGCAGCGGCCTGTGAAAAGGACCTGCCCCTGTTCGTGCCGGGCTGGGAGGATTCGACCCTGGGGAACGTGTTTGCCTCCTACTGCATCAAGGGCACCATCAAGAACCCCCAAACCGTGCGCGGCGGCATTGAATACATGGTGTCTCTGGCGGACTGGTACCGAGAGACTTCCCGCCAGGGCCCCATCGGCTTCTTTCAGATCGGTGGGGGTATCGCCGGCGACTTCGCCATCTGCGTGGTTCCCATGCTCAAGCTGGATCTGAAGTTGGACGACACCCCGCTCTGGAGCTATTTCTGCCAGATCAGCGATTCTGTCACCAGCTTCGGCTCCTATTCGGGCGCCGTCCCCAACGAAAAGATCACCTGGGGAAAGCTGGCAGTGGACACCCCCCGCTACGTGATCGAATCGGATGCCACCATCGTGGCGCCCCTGATCTTCGCCTGCGTGCTGGAAGAATGAAGTCCGCCGGCCATTCCACGACAGAGCTCCGCTGAAGCTCCCCGGTTTCATCCCGTATGAGCGGCCCTACCGTTTGGGGGCCTGCGCGGCGCATTGTAGCAGCCTGGCGTACACCCCCCACCGCATCAGCCTTCGCCATCCGGCGCTGCTTTGTGGCGCCGCGATTGCCCCCCTCCGCATCAGCCTTCGCCTGCGGCTCGGCTTCTGCGACTCCCCCTCAAGGGGGGAGTGATTGAGGTACAGACCGCATTCATCCTTTACACCGTGGCAACGAAGCTGGCCCATCAGAGCTTTGGACCCAAGAAGGTGATGGACTGTCTCCGTGCGCTGGAACCGGAGCGGCGCTGGCCGGCCGACAGCACCGCGGGGAAGATCCTCAAGCGAAACCACCTGGTGAAGGAGAGAGTTCGGCGTCGCCGTGTCCCCCCGGATCCGCACGCCCTGGTCGACTGCAACGCCCCGGCCCAGAGCTGGAGCGCCGACTTCAAAGGAGACGTGCCCTTGTCGAACGGGAAGCGCTGCTACCCGTTGACCATCACCGACAATCACAGCCGATTCATCCTGCAATGCCGGGCTCTCCACACGACCACCACCGATGCCGTCAAACCCTGGTTCGAGTGGGTGTTTCGGCAACAGGGCCTGCCCGAGAGGCTGCGCACCGACAACGGTCCACCCTTTGCCTCGGTGGCTGCCGGCGGGTTGAGCCAGTTGTCGAAGTGGTGGATTCGCCTCGGCATTCGCCCCGAGCGCATCCGTCCGGCCAAGCCCAGTGAGAACGGCCGGCATGAACGCATGCACCGGTCGCTGAAAGAAGCGGTGATGCGTCCACCGGCCCGTACCCTGTCGGCCCAGCAGCGGCGCTTCGATGCCTTCGTCGAGGAGTTCAACTGGCAGCGTTCCCACGAAGCCCTCCAGCGTCAAACACCCGGGAGTGTGCACCAACCCTCGCCGCGGCCCTATCCGGAAAGACTGCCGGAAGTGGAATACCCCAGCGGTGTCACCGTCCGGCGGGTGCGTCGCACCGGCGAGTTCAAGTGGCGTGGCCGGCTGATCTATCTCTCCACGGTCCTGGCCAAGGAGCCCATTGGCCTCTTCCCCTGTGACAACGACCGTTGGGAGATTCGCTACAGCTTTCATCCTCTGGGCCTGCTCGACGAGTCGACCCAGAGAATCATCCCCGCTGAGCCGGCCTCAAGCACTCCCCCCTTGAGGGGGAGTCGGTGAGACAAGGGCTCCGCCCGCAGTCGAACCGGTGGGGGGGACGGAATCGGCGAGATCGCCACCTACGAGATTCAACCCGCAGTCGAGTCAGTTGGGGGGCCCAGTCTCCGGGGTTGGTAAGAGGCCCCTGTTTCTCCCTCGTATGATCCGTCCCGTCGACGGGGACGGGGGGTGGCTCATCTCTGGCACCGCGGGCAGAAGTGGCTGCCTCGCTGCGACACGATGATCCGGGAAACCGGGCTGCTGCATCGACGACAGGGCTCCCCCGAACGCCTGTAAACCCTGAGCCGTTCCTGATTGGCCCCGGCTTCGCCCTTGGCGTTGATATAGTTTTGAAAACTGGTGCCACCGTACTTGAGACCCCGTTTGAGCACTCTTGGGATGGACCGAAACAGCTTTCTCTTTTCCTCTTCCGTCAAGGATTCGCAAAGCCGTAGCGGATGCAGACCCGCCTCAAACAGCGCCTCGTCCACGTAGATATTCCCCAGACCCGCCACGAAGCGCTGATTCAGCAGCAGGCTCTTGATCCGGGTCTTTCTGCCCTCCATTCCAGCCAGAAAGCGGGCCCAGGAATATTGCGAGGTGAAGGGCTCGATTCCCAGGCTCCAATATTCCTTGGCTTGCTTGAACTCTTCCGCCGCATAGAGGCGCCACTTGCCGAACTGGCGAATATCCCGATAGTGCATGGCGTTGCCATCGGTGAAATAGAGGCTCAGATGGGTATGCTTGTCGACGGCGTGTTGCCGGGCCTTCTGTAGTCCGGTCAGCGGATGGACGAAAAAGCTCGGGTCATCGATTCTGCTCTTGTCGCGGTAAGTCAACTGGCCCGTCATCCCCAGGTGCACCAGCAACCGAAAATGATCGGTAGTGAAGAGGAGAAATTTGCCGCGGCGGGTGACTCGGCGGATGGTTTGCGCCTTGAGCGCTCGAGACCAGCGGCCGGGATGCGGACGCACCACGATCCGCCGATTCCTGATGGTCACTTTGGAGATGGTCCTGCCGAGGACGCTGTCGGCAAGTCCAATTCGGATCGTTTCAACTTCAGGCAACTCCGGCATGCAATCCCCGGCAATGGTCAGGTATCCTGTCTCAGCACGGACCCAGGTCGAATCGAGTCGATACCCAGGCTTTGGCCTGCCGGCGAGTTTGCACCCGATTCTCCAATTGAGCGTCTCTCAACGAACCGAGAATCTCACGGAAGACCGGACCGGGAGTGTATCCCATTTGAATGAGGTCATTGCCGGTCAGGATTGGACAAGGGTGGAGCTCCTCAGGTTCCGAACGATCCAGCGTGGCCACGGCCAGCCTCCAGTTGTCGAGGTTTCCGTGGCTGCCGAGGCAATCCAGCCGGTGCAGCTCGAGATGCTCCTCAAAGCCCTCCTGGCCCAGGAAGCGCTTGAGGGTCGAGGCTCGCATCCGTGGCAGGTCGATGAACTTCAGATGGTCTCTGACCAGCGCAGTGATTCTTTCCTGTTGCTTCCTGCTGAATCGGAGGCGTTGACAAACCCTGAGCGCCATCCGGGCTCCGACCTCGGCATGGCGGTTGAATCGAATCCTGTCCCTGCGCTCAAATGTCGGCGGCTTCCCGATGTCGTGCAACAGGACTCCCACGGCCAGCGTGACCGAAGGGTAGGAGACCAGTTTCATTCCAAACGGCACATTCGACGGAGGAGCGGGCCGGTCTGCTTGCCTGTCCTGGCTTTCATCCTCCCGGAGATCGTTCCACTTCTTCGTTCCGGACCGGTCCATCAATTCCAACATCAGTAGAGTGTGAACCCAGCAATCTCCTTCCGGATGATACTCGGGGGGCTGGGAAACTCCCTTCAAGTCCGTCACCTCGGGAAGCAGGTGAACCAGCAGCCCCACCTCTTCCAACCTGCCGATCCCGGTGGCGGCATAACCTTCCGTCAGTATTCTGACCAGTTCATCCCGAATGCGCTCGGGGCTAACCCCCGTCACCTCCCCAGCCTGGTCCCGCAATGCAGCAAGGGTTTCCTTCTCCAATTCATAGCCAAATCGAGCCGCGAACCGAACGGCTCTTACCAACCGAAGCCTGTCTTCCCGAAAACGGCGCTCGGCCGAACCGATGGTGCGAATGACGCCCGACCGAATGTCGCGCTCGCCTCCCACAAAGTCCAGGACTTGCCCGGAGGAAGGATCGTAGAGCAGTCCATTGATGGTGAAGTCCCGACGCTGCACGTCCAGCCTGGGGTCGGAGCAGTAGGTCACCCGACCGGGGCGCCTGCCGTCGGAATAGGCCCCGTCGGAACGAAAGGTGGCCACCTCGTAGCTGCCCCCCTCCTCCATAACCCGAATCACGCCGAAGGCGGCGCCAACCGCCACCGTTTGTGGAAACAGCCTTCCCACCTCCTGAGGCGGGGCACTGGTGGCAATGTCATAGTCCTTGGGGACAATGCCCATCAGGCGATCCCGAACACAGCCTCCGACGAAATAGGCCGCAAATCCCTCGGCCTGCAGCTTTTCGACAATCCTGGCGGCACAGGCCTCGGAGTTCCTGAAGGATTGTGATGAAAGGGTTTCAACCATTGCGCGAGCCCGCACTTTTCAGCGGGAGCAGCACTATCGAGACAAGTGCAGGCTTGAGAAGATGCTGAAGGTAAACTGCCCTCCATGAGGTGGCCGGCCACTAAGCAAGATGCCCAGGCTAATACTTGCGCAGGACCCCAATGACTCTGCCCTGGATTTCCAGTTCTCCTTGCTCCACAAAGATTGGCGCCATGGACGGGTTGGCCGGTTGAAGTCGAAGGCGTCCATCCCTCTCGCGATAGAAGCGTTTCAGCGTGGCTTCGTTCCCTTGCACCAAGGCAACCACGGTATCCCCGTTGTCTGCGCCGCTGGTGCTCTCCACCACCACATAATCTCCATCGCAAATGTGGTCCTCGATCATGGAGTCTCCCTTGACCTGCAAGACGTAGACATTCTTGTTGCCCACGAACTCCTGCAAGGACAGGGCTTCCTGGCTGGCAAAGGCCTCAACCGGGCGACCGGCAGCGATTCGACCCAACAGGGGCAGCGACTCGGCCCTGTGCATTGGTCCCGGATCGTGCTCGCCTTTCGCACTCAGGGCATCCGCTTCGATCATGGGACGCCGGTCGATGACTTCGATCGAACGACTCCGATTGGGATCCCGCCGAATATAGCCCTTTCGCTGCAGCGTATTCATGTGCTTGTGCACGGTAGCAAGCGAAGCGAGGCCCAGTGCTTTCCTGACCTCGTCGTAGCTGGGGCAGTAACCGTTGCGGCGGACAAAGGAATCCAGAAATGCGAGCACCCGATATTGACGCTTGGTCAACGCCATTCGATCCCCCCGACTGCATCGAATTCGGACCCCATTGTAAGCGAATTAAAAGCGAAGATCAAACTAGTGGAGAGTGAAGAGTGGAGAGTGGTCAGCCGAGGGTTTCGGTAGCGGGCAAGCGCCTGATGAATTGACCGCGCTCATTGCAAGGACTGCGCCAAGGCCGACAAGATGCTCTGCGTGTCGATCAAACAGCTCTTCACTCTCCACTATTCACCTAGAAGCGCCGCCGCCCCATGCGACGGGGCGGATCGTGCGAGAGTGAAAAACCAGTGTCTGGGGCAAGCCCTTCAGGTTACCTGGTTGCCTCTGGCCATGACGACCTGGCCTGTCCGTACCAACTCGATAATGTTGTACTTGTGGACCATGCGCACCAGCGCGTCGATCTTGTCGGTACCGCCGGTAGCCATCAGGATCATGGAGGATTCGGTGAGATCGACCGTCTTGCACTTGAAGTGTTCCGCCACCTGAAGGGCTTCGCCGCGATCTTCAGGCCCGGCGGCGACCTTGATGAGGGCAAGCTCCTGCACAACGGCGCTTTCGCCGGTATGGTCCACGCAGTGCAACACATCGATCAACTTGTTGACCTGCTTGATGATTTGTTCCAATCCTCCTGGATCGCCCTTTGCGGTGATCGTCATCCTGGAAAATTCTCCGTCCACCGAAGAAGAAACGACCAGAGAATCGATGTTGTAGCCGCGCCGGGCAAACACCTGGGCGATCCTGGCCAGCACGCCGGGCTTGTTGGAAACGTAGACGCTCAAGGTATGGGTGTCGCGACTCAATAAGCTTTCCATAGGGCTTCTCTCAAGAAAACGGCCCGCGACTCTCCGGGACCGCCAAATGGGTCGAAAATTGCCTGTCAGGTAGATCCGGTGGGCTTTTCCAGCCTTCTCCTGGGCTTTTCGATCAGCATGTCTTCAAGCGCCCTGCCCGCGGGAATCATGGGATAGACATTGTCGGTCTTCTCGCACTCCGCGTTCACCACCGCCGGGCCCTGA
>JAPVWS010000055.1 GCA_027493295.1 Candidatus Versatilivorator vitaminiformans
ACTCGGCATTCGGCGGTGGTGTGGGAGCGGGGGAGGGGGGATTTTCCCGCCTCAAGCCGGCAACCAGCGCGGTGGCGGCCGCTCCCAGTCCCAGAAGGCTTACCAGGGCCCAGGCGGTGAGGCCGGCGACCGGGACCATGCCGACCAGGATGATGGCCGCCAGGCCGATCCCCAGCGACCGGGCAGCCTGCAGACGGTTGTGCGGCGACTCCTCGGGCAGAACCCGACTTCCGATCCAGCGAGCGGCGGCCACGTTGCCGATGAGGCCGACGATCACAAAAGCGAGCCACAGGAAGGGCACCAGCGCCAGTCCGACCACCGACACCGTCAGTATGAACGACACCGGCGAGATCAGGAGAAGCGTCAGAAATCCCGCCAGACCCGTGGTCAAGGGCTTCCGGCCGAGTGTGTCGGTACAGGCGCGCACCGGCCCGTCGAACACCAGGTTGATGAGCAGGAACAAGAGCGCGAAAACGGCCACGAAAGCCCACATCCAGGGAAGTTCGGGCACGATGGGGCGTCCCCAGAGCAATCCTCGAGTGAGCCAGGGAGCGGCATTCGCGAACTGGTCTCCTAACTCAAAGGCACCGACCGAGACCTGATCTCCACCCGGGGAGAACCCGGGAGGCACCTTCAAGCCACTGCCCACGGCCACCAGGTCTCCGCCAACCACGGCTCCAGGTTGGAGGTCGCCTGTTCCGCCAACCACGACTACGTCCCCGCCGACCCGGGCGGTGCCGGCAAGGGTCGCGGCTCCGGCAACCACCACCAGGTCTTGCTCTATTTCGCCCTCGATCCGAGCGGTGCCCGCGATAACGACTGCACTCTCGACCCGCTTGCCGGCAGGGAGGGTGTAGCTTCGTCCGATTTGAACGACTTCTCCGTCGACGTCGATGTCCAGATCGATGTCCACATCAACCTCAACGGGAGGATCGGGTGTCGGTGGCGCCGTGGTCTCTTGAACCGCTCCACCGGTGGCGACCAACCCCAGTGTGACTGCCAATACCGCCAAGGGTTTCCAAAGTGTCTTCATTGTCTGACGCTCCCTTCCCAAAGTACGCTCTTGAGTGCCTCCAAGAGCAGTGCCAAAAACACCCACATGCCGCTGACCCAAAGGATCAGGTAAGCGGCAACGGGTTCCAGAAACACCCGCCAAAGGATCTGGGCCTCGCGCGCCATGGCCGCGCCGTTGATGGCCGCATCCTCTGCTGTCGCGACGAAATCGCCCCAGGCACTTCCAACCCTGCCGCCCGAGGTCCAGTCCACCAACAGTCCGCCCAACAGAATCAGGGCGGTCCATGCAACCAGCCGGACCGCCGGCCGCTGCCGGACGCCACCAGTCCGGGCCCGTTCGCGCCAGGGGCTCCGCCGGGCTAGGCGCACCTCGGCCATGATTCGAGGCAGCAACGTCCCGGGGGCTTTCGGAGCCGGCAGTTCCGCCAGCTTGCGCTGAATGAGGGATTCCAGATCAGAGGGTTTCATCTTCCGCCACCATCAATTTCCTGAGGGTCTCCCGGCCCCGGTGCATGTCGGTCTTGATCTTGCCCAGCGAGACTCCCAGCATTTGGGCGATTTCAGCGTAGCTTCTCTCCTCGAAATGAAACAACACCAGGGGCACCCGCTGATGCCGCGGCAGGCGGCGCAAGGCCCTCTCCAGCCGGGCATGCTCCTGGGACCGTTCCAGGTCCGCATCCTGCGCCTCCCGCGCCACCAGCCGTTCTTCATAGGCCGGTTCCGTATCGGGCTCGCCGGCTCGCCTCTGACTGAACAGGCGCCAGCGGGCCCGGAAGCGGGACAGGTGATTCAGACAGAGGTTGGTGGTCACGGTTCTGAGCCATCCTCCGGCGGAAGGGTTCTCGCTCAGACGGTCGAACCGCTCAAAAGCCTTCAGGAACACGGTCTGGGACACGTCCTCGGCCTCGCTTTCGTCTGCCAGCAACCGGACTGCGGTTCCGAATACCATGTCCTGGTACTTGCGAACGAACGCCTCAAATGCGGTGGCACCGGTCATCACCCTCAAAGTCTCGCTCGACCATCTTCTCAAAAACCCACGAGCGGGGAGAAAGTTTCAAGGATGGACGGAAAATTTAAGTTTCTGCCAGAGTTCCGTTGCCTGGGTCCAGGTGGGAAGGAAAATATCTGAAGGTAGGCTGTTGCGCTGGGATCCCTTCACCCGGCATGACACCGGTCACCCGTAACAAGGCGAGCCAGCGGCAACGCCCAGCCAGGCAGGTCTCGGCTGTTTTTGTACAGGTCGCGTTTCACTACGTCGGGGAGCACCTGGCGCAAAGTCATTCCGACTTGCCTGTCGGTGGCTATGTCCGGACCGAGCCACCGCAACGCCTGCACTACCGGGGCTGAGGGTTTTCCAGCCCACCGCATCACACTCGGCCCCGCGTGTCTTAACCGGACCGACCGACCACCGATCTTGAGTTTCCTGGAGTGACCGTCCGTCAGGTAAGCGGCCTTGGCCGGGACCGCGTTCGTCAGACCCAGGCGGTTGGCGGCCACCAAGCCATCGGGCATGATCCGCAGGCCATCCCGCCTCGCGATTGCAGCGATGGCGGCATCGAGATCGACCGGCGCCATCCGCTTCAACAGCTTGCTCATGCGCGGTCGGTCATACAATCCGTGACCGACGCGGCGCAGATGCCCGGCCTTGACCAGGCGCGACAGGGCCTGATCGACGCCCGCTCGGCTGCCAAGGTCCAGAAAATCCCTGGGGGCGCAAACCCATTGTCCTCTTCTGTGCGTTGAGACTCGCTTCATGATTCTGTCGGTCAGGGAAGTCATTTCACCACATTCCATCCTTTCGCCATCATTCATTGGGTGTCAGAAATATACTATATTTATCTGACACATTCAACGAACGAATCTTGAATGTATACCCTGCGGTAGTGAAAAACTCTCATTCGGGTGTGCTGCCGGTTTTCGTCTCGGTTGCTCTTCGGGCCTTGCAGACCTGAACCCGAGTGGCGTGGTCCGATCAGAGAGGCTGCGACCGACGCTGTCCGGTTCCCTAAGGGAGGCCTACGGATAAGGCGTCGAGAAGCAGCTCTTCCACCTTCCGCCAGACCTTGGGGTCGCGATCCATCTTGGCATGAGCCCGGCGGGCGATCGTCTTGTACCACGGGAGGTGGGACAGGTCGATGTCCAGGTTGGAGTAGTCGAAGCGGAAGTTTCCGAGAATCCGGGTGCGGCTGGAGTCGGCCGCCCGGATGGGCGCCTCCCCGCGGATGAAGCGTCCGTTGTCCTGGTAGAGGTTGGCGGCGGCGCGGACGTTGGGGGGGATCAGGCCGTCGCCGCGGCCCACGCTGTCCACCTGGATGGTCAGCAGAACGGGGATGCCCAGCCGGTCCAACTGGCGGGCGAACTTCACCACCGCGGCGCCTCCGAAGCTCTGTCCGTAGAGAACGATGCGGGCCCCAAGACGTTCCTCCGGTTGGAGGCGTCCGTCGCCGTTGTTGTCCAGGCAGGCCCGAACCAGTCGAAGGGCCAGGTCGCGCTTGAGGTTCTCGACGGTCTCCACGTGTACTCCCGGAATAGCCCTTTGGCGGAGCCATTGAGCCGTCCGGCCCACCCCCACCTCGGTGTTGCGCCAGGAGTCACGACCGCCCAT
This sequence comes from Candidatus Versatilivorator vitaminiformans, assembly GCA_027493295.1. Classification (GTDB taxonomy): domain Bacteria; phylum Acidobacteriota; class Terriglobia; order Versatilivoradales; family Versatilivoraceae; genus Versatilivorator; species Versatilivorator vitaminiformans. Next base: position 3,620 of record JAPVWS010000055.1, read on the forward strand.
GAAGCCCAGAGCCAGCGTGTGGCCAGGCTTCAGCGGCCTGGGGACGGTAAAGTGCTGAAACTGCTGGGGGGGACGCGGCGCGCAGGAAGCTTCCGGCCCGGCTGCCAGCAGTAGCAGGAACGGGAGGAGCCGTGGGACAGTAGCCGCAAAAGGAAATTTCCGATGCGGGCGCGTGCGCCGGTTCGTCAGCCGATCAACCTCGGTTACCGTTGGCACATCCCCTCCTCGAGCCGCAACGACTGAAAACCGTTCCCCCTGCTGTTCCAATTGGACCTAAAAACCCACGTGTTGCAGTTTTGGCGTTGACAGTTGCTGCATCGGCCGGATTCGAAATCAGTTCATGGAGGCTATCACCGGTACGCCGCCGGAGGGAGCGAAAGTAATGCCCCGGCGCACCACGCGAACCTCTTGACCCCCACCGGATCGCAGGCTCACGCGCGACAGCAAGCGAGCCAGCACGATCTTCATCTCGTAGTTAGCGAAGGCCGCACCGAGACAGTGGCGGGTGCCTCCACCGAATGGGAAAAAAGTGCAGGGATCGATGCGCCGCCCCACAAACCGATCGGGATTGAACTTCTCCGGATCCGTCCACAGGTCAGGTCGCCGGTGGGTGAGATAGATGCAGGGCGCCACGATGTTCCCAGCCTGAATCATGTTAGCACCGATGGGTGTATCCCTCTCAAGCCGGCGGACCACGATGGGCACCACCGGATGGAGCCGCGCCGTCTCCTTGATGACTGCGTCCAGGGTTTCGAGCGCCGCGATCTGCTCCGGGGACGGACTGGGTAATTGCTGTCCCTCTCCGATTACACGAGCAACCTCGGCACGGGCACTCTCCAGCGCCTCCGGGTTCTGCAGGAGAGAGTGAATCGTCCACGCCAGCGAGGTGGCCGTTGTTTCCTGGCCGGCCACCAGCATAGTGACCAGCTCATCCCGGATTTCCTCATCGCTCATGGGCCGGCCCTCTTCGTCGCGTGCGGCCACCAGCAGGGTCATGATGTCGCTGGCATCCCCTTGA
>JAPVWS010000056.1 GCA_027493295.1 Candidatus Versatilivorator vitaminiformans
CATGATGAGGTACTCCTCGCCATCCAGGGTCACCTCGGAGCCGGAATACTTGCCGAACAGGATGCGGTCTCCGGCCTTCAGCGTCATTTCCAATCGCTTGCCGTTTTCAAGAACCTTGCCATTGCCCGCGGCCTTGACGATTCCTTCCTGGGGCTTCTCCTTGGCTGTATCCGGAATGATCAGGCCACCTCTGACCGTTTCCTCCGGCTCGGTTCGCTGAACTAGGATGCGATCCTGCAGGGGTCTAAGACTCATAGGGTTTTCTCCTTACATATAAAGGGTTTACAGGCAATTATTAGCACTCTTTTCCCTTGAGTGCCAAGTTCCTTTCTTTATAATAACCCCCCTCCATGGTTGTCAAGGATAAACTGGCGAGGTCGTGCCCCGAACCAACAGGGCATCAGTAGTTTCGACTCAAGAGTCCTGTTCGTCCGCCTCGTCCGGCTTCCAGCGCAACACCGGCCGTCGGGCAGCCTGGACTTCATCCAGACGGCTCACCCGGGTGGAATGGGGCGCCTGTTTGAGGAGGTCGGGGTCGGTATCCGCCTCCTCGGCAATGCACCTCATGGCGTGGATAAACTGATCCAGCTCCTGCCGGCTCTCGGTTTCGGACGGCTCAATCATGAGTGCCCCCTGCACGATCAGGGGGAAGGCAACGGTGGGTGGGTGAAAGCCGTAATCCATCAGGCGTTTGGCGAGATCCATCACCGTAAGGTTGTTTCGGGTCTGCCGCCTGCTTGAGAACACCACTTCGTGAAGAATGGGTTCGTCGTAGGGCAGGTCATAAACATCGCGCAAATGGTGCTTGATGTAGTTGGCATTCAAAATGGCCACCTGGCTGGCCTCCCTGAGCCCTTCGGCCCCGTTGGCCAGGATATAGGCCAGTGCTCGCACCAGTGTCAGAAAGTTTCCGTAGAATGCCTTGACCTTGCCAATGGAATCGGGACGATCCCAGTTCAGAAAGTAACTCCTGTCTTCCCGTCGCTCCACGGTTGGGACCGGTAGGAAGGGTTCCAGCACCTGTTTGACCGCCACGGGTCCGGCTCCGGGACCGCCGCCGCCGTGCGGCGTGGAAAAGGTCTTGTGCAGATTGATGTGGAGGACATCCACTCCGAAGCTGCCCGGCCGGGTAATTCCCATCAGGGCATTGAGGTTGGCCCCATCCATGTAGACCAGTCCACCCCTGTCGTGAACGATCCGGGCAATGCTCACGATATCCTGCTCGAAGATGCCCAGCGTATTGGGGTTGGTCAACATCAGGGCCGCAACCTCGTCGTTCATGGCCCGTTCCAGCCCGTTGAGATCGATGCAACCACGGCTATCCGACTTCAGCGATTGAACCTCGTATCCGGCAATGACCGCGCTGGCGGGATTGGTTCCGTGGGCGGAGTCGGGAATCAGAACTATCCGCCGGGGATTTCCTCGTGAACTCAAGCAGGCACGGATCATCAGGATGCCCGTCAACTCTCCGCTGGCTCCGGCTGGAGGTTGCAGGCTGACCGCATCCATGCCGCTGATCTCGGCCAGGCAATCCGCCAACAGCCGCAGAACCTCCAGGCTGCCCTGCACCAGCGACTCGGGACTCAGAGGATGGGATTCAGCCAGCCCTTTCATCCCGGCAACCCGTTCGTTGAGGCGGGGGTTGTACTTCATGGTGCAGGAACCCAGCGGATACATGCCGGCATCGATGCTGTAGTTCCAGCTTGCGAGACGGGTGAAGTGCCGCACCACGTCCACCTCGCTGACCTCCGGAAACCCGGGGATCGGCTCCCTCAGGTTGTCGGCTCCCAAGGCGGCGCCAAGATCGACCGCTGGGACATCCAGGCGAGGAAGGTCGTAACCCGTCCTCCCCGGAGAACTCCGTTCGAAAATCAACCCCTCGTTCAGGTTGAGGTGTCTGCCGGTTCTGGTGAACTTCATGGGTGGGTTGCTCATTGCGGTACCGGAATGAAGCGATGCGCCGGCATCAGGCCGCGGCCTCGACCAGTTCCACCAGGCGATCGATTTCCGCTCTGCTCTTGGTCTCCGTAATCGAAACCAGCAGGGCATTTTCGAGCCGGGGATCAAATCGCGCCAGTGGTAGACCGGGAACCACGCCGGCGCTGTGAAATTTCTCCTCCACCTCCCTGTAGGGGCGGTTCAATTGCAGCACGAACTCATTGAATCGAGGGCCCTCGAACAAAACGTCGACAGGAAGCTTTCTCAGGGCGGCCAGGCCGTACTGGACTTTGGCAACATTCTGGATGGCCAACTCCCGGAGCCCCTTCCGACCGAGCAGGGAACAGAACAGGGTCACCATCAGCGCCGTAAGGTTCTGATTGGTGCAGATGTTGGAGGTGGCTTTTTCCCGCCGGATGTGCTGTTCCCGGGTCGCAAGCGTCAACACATATCCGCGTTGCCCGTGCCTGTCCACGGTCTGACCCACCAGGCGGCCCGGCAAATTCCGCACGAACTTCTCTCGTGTCGCAAGAAAACCCAAATGGGGCCCTCCGTAACCGGGTGAGATTCCCATTGACTGAGCTTCGCCGCACACAATGTCGGCCCCGACCGAGCCGGGCGACCGCACGATCCCCAGCGAGAGCAACTCCGCGATGTTGACCACCAGCAAGACGCCCTTTTGGCGGCACAGATCGGCCAGGATGTCCAGAGATTCCAGGTTGCCCAGAAAATTCGGCGACTGCACCACCAGCGCACCGACATCCTCACCCAGTCGAGCCTCCAGCTCCGCCGGATCGAGGCGCCCGTCGTCTCCGTGGTCCACCGTTTGAATCGTCAAATCCTGATGTTGGGTGACCGTTTCCACGACCGACCGGTATTCCGGATGGACCGTCCTGGCCATGAGGACTCGCCCCCGACGCGAGATGCGTCTCGCCATCAGAACCGCCTCCGCCAGAGCAGAGCTTCCGTCGTACATGGAAGCATTGGAGATCTCCATTCCGGTGAGCTGGCAAATAAAGGTTTGAAACTCGAAGACGGCCTGCAAGGTCCCCTGGCTGATCTCGGCCTGATAGGGTGTGTAGGAGGTCAGAAACTCCCCCCGGGAACAGAGGCTGTCGATCACCAGGGGGATGAAGTGCTGGTTTACCCCGGCCCCCAGAAAGGAAAGAATTCGGGGCGCGTTTCCGGCTTCCAGCTCGCCGAATCGAGCCAGCAGTTCGGGTTCGCTCAGGGCGGGAGGAAGATCGAGCGGGGAGCGAAGACGGATGGCCTCCGGGATGGAGGTGAGCAGGTCCTCCAACGAGTGCAGGCCCAAGGCCTTCAGCATCAGAGCCTGCTGCTCCGCGGAGGTCGAAAGGTATCTCATCTAGCCGGTCGACTCCTCCTCCTCGACATACTTTCGGTATTGATCGGCGGTGAGAAGATTGTCGAGGTCACTGGAGTCGACCAACCTGATCCTGACGAACCAGGCTTCTCCGTAGGGGTCCTCGTTGACCAGTTCGGGAGAGGAGCCCAGGTTCGAATTGACGGCCACCACCTCTCCAGCCACGGGAGCGTAGACTTCAGATACGGCCTTCACGGACTCCACATTCGCCAGAACCTCATCCGCGGCAAAGACATGGCCGATCTCAGGCAACTCGACAAAAACAACGTCCCCCAACTCCTTTTGGGCGTGATCGGTAATGCCCACGGTCCCGCCGTCTCCCTCGACTCGAATCCATTCGTGCTGTTTGCTGTACCGACAGTCTTCGGGAAGTTTCATAGGGGATCTCCGGGATTTAATCAGGGGGAGCGGGTCAACGCCTCCGTCTCCGATAAAACGGGGTCTTCACCACCTCGGCGGGAACCAGGCGTTTTCTGACCTGTATATCCAACCGGTTGCCCAGGAAGGCTTCACCCTCGTTCACATAGGCAAGTCCGATGTTTTTCTGGAGAAAGGGTGCGGGGCTGCCGCTGGTGACCCAACCGATTTTCCGGCCGTTTCTGAGAACGTCGTATCCGTCACGGCCGATTCCCGGCCCTTGCATCTCGAAACCAACCAGCTTCTTTTGCGCTCCCGTCTCGAGTTGGGCGGCCAGGGCGGTCTTTCCCGTGAATTCAGGCTTGTCCATGCGAACCATCCACCCCAATCCCGCTTCCCAGGGCGTTGTGTCTTCATCGATCTCGTGCCCGTAGAGGGCCATTTTGGCCTCCAGGCGCAAGGTATTGCGTGCGCCCAGTCCTGCCGGAAGCAACTCCCGGGACTGTCCCGACCGGCTCAGGGCCTCCCAGACAGCCTCGGCCGCAGTGGGCGGGAAGTAAATTTCAAAGCCGTCTTCCCCGGTGTATCCGGTGCGGGCAATCAGGCCCGGAACGTTCCGAATATGCCCGCGTCGGAAGCGGTAGTAGCCGATTTCAGTCAGATCCAGATCGACCAGAGGTTGGAGGACCGGCTCGGACTCGGGACCTTGTACGGCCAACTGCACGTATTGATGGCTGACGTCGGTGACCCGGGCCCCAGATCGGTTCTGCCGGCAAATGTGGTGATAGTCCCTGCCGGTGTTTCCGGCATTGACACAAAGGAGAAAGCGGCTTTCTTCCAGCCGATGGACCAGAATGTCATCCACAAAGGTCCCCTGCTCGGTGAGCAGGGCGGAGTACTGGATCTGACCGAGTTGGAGGCGTCCGGCATCGTTGCAGGTGACCTGCTGCACCAGAGCCAGGCTGCCG
>JAPVWS010000057.1 GCA_027493295.1 Candidatus Versatilivorator vitaminiformans
CTGGGAAAGATCAGACTGGGACATGTGAAGGAGCCTTTCAGCCTGGAGGAGATGACCAGCAGCAACAACGTCACCTTCCTGGAGCGTGCCTTACTTAACGTCTTCGCTCCTTCCCGAAACACGGGCGTGCTGATTTCCAACCACTTCAAGGAGAGGGTGAGTTGGGGTATGGGTGTCTTTCTCGACACCAACGACCTGGGAGTGAACCAGGGAGACGGGGAGTTCAATTTCACCGGGCGGTTGACGGGAACGCCCTGGCACGCGGAAGAGGGCAAAAAGGTTGTCCATCTGGGGCTCGGCTACAGCCATCGGAGCCCGAGCCAACCCAGCTTTCGCTACCGTCAAAGGCCCGAGGCTCACCTGGCGCCCCGGTTCGTGGATACCGGAACCCTGAGGATGCAATCGGCCCACCTGGTGGGCCCCGAGTTCGCCCTGGTTCACGGTCCAGCGTCCGTGCAAGCCGAGTACATCCGAGCCGGGCTGAACCCGGTCACCGGCAACGCCAACTCCAACTTTCACGGCTATTACCTGTTGGGAAGCTACTTTCTCACCGGTGAGCAGCGAAACTACCGCGCCTCGGCAGGTCAGTTCCGAGGCATCAAGCCCAAACGGAACTTCAACCTCGGTCAAAGGGGGACGGGCGCCTGGGAAGTGGCGATTCGTTACTCGTCGCTCGACCTGAATCATGGAGTCGTTTCAGGCGGAAAGCTGGACGACTTCACGGCGGGACTCAACTGGTACCTGAACCCCAATGCTCGTGTGATGTGGAACTACATCCGCGCCAATCGTGAATCCATTGGCGAGGCAGACGTTTTTCAGATGCGTTTCCAGGTCAACTTCTGATCCGAGTGGTCGAAAACCGTTTCGACCCGTGGGGAGCGAATAGAGGAAGGCAGGAATCGCAGGAAGGGCGGTTCAAGCAGGGTCTTTCGAGGAACCGTGAAGAACCGCTTGTGATTCAACGGCAGATCGAACTGCCCGCTGAGCCTTGCGGATAAAAATCTCCTGAGCGTTTCGGGCCGGTTCCCCTTCCGCCGGCCGGCGGCGCACGTAGGAGCCGTCGGGTTGAGCATCCCAGGCGGAGCAGTTGTCCTTCTCGTAGACCTCGATGATCCCGTCCAGTTGGCGTTTCAGCCTTGAATCCCGGACCGGCACGATCGTCTCCACCCGGTTGTTCAGGTTCCGTTTCATCCAGTCCGCCGAACCCAGATAGTATTCGGCATCCCCGCCGTTGCTGAAGCGGAAGATCCGGCTGTGCTCCAGGAAACGACCCAGCACGCTGCAGACGCGAATGTTCTCCGAGAGGCCCGGAGCCCCTGCCCGCAGGCAACAGAGCCCCCGGACGTTGAGGGTCACGGGAACTCCCGCCGAACCGGCCGAATAAAGCTCTCGAATGATGCTGGGATCCTGCAACTGGTTCAGCTTGGCATAGATTCCGCTGGGTCGACCGGCGCGGGCATGGTCCGCCTCTCGGTGGATCAGCTCGGTGAAACGCCGGCGCATCGTCACCGGCGCCACCAGCACCTCCCGGTAGTTGCCGTGAGGAAGGCCGCCGGTCAATGCGTCGTAAAGCGCAGCCACCTCCCCGCAGATGTCGGGATCGCAGGTCAACACCCCCAGGTCTTCATAGGCCTTGGCCGTTCCGGTGTGGTAATTCCCGGTTCCGATATGGGCGTAACGGCGAATTCCCTCCTTTTCTTCGCGGATCACCAAGGCCAGCTTCACGTGGGTCTTGAGTCTCTCCACACCGTAGGCGACGTGAACCCCCTCTCTTTCCAGGAACTTTCCCCAGGCAATATTGGGAGCTTCGTCAAAACGGGCCGTGATCTCCACCAGGACCGCCACCTGCTTGCCCCGTCGGACCGCCTCGGCCAGGGCGCGCACAATGGGCGAGTCGCTGCTGGTACGGTAAATCGTCAGCTTGATGGCCAGCACCTCGGGATCTACCGACGCCGCCTCCAGGAATCGCAGCACCGAGGTATCGAAGTCGTGGTAGGGGTGGTGCAGCAGGATGTCTCCTTTGGCGATCTCGTCGAAAATTGCCGAGGGCTGGGCGGCCAGGTGCTGCAACCGAGGATGGTCGACCGGTGTATGAGGCGGGAATTTGATCTTGTCGCTATCGTTTATCTTCAGTTGGAGTAGGTCGCTGAGCCCCAGAAAGGGACTGGAGGAATAAACGTCTTCCGGATCGATCTTGAGTTGCCGCGTCAACCACTTCACCAGTCCCTTGGGCATATCGGGCTCCACCTGGAGCCTGACAACGCCGGCGAAGCGCCGCGCCTTGAGCTCGCTGCCGACCTGTTGCACCAGGCTCCCGGGCTCTCTCAGGGACTCTTCCTCTTCGGCGGCCGGCTGGACCTCCCCCTCCGCCCCCCGGGTCACCTGGAAGAAGTAGACTTTCAAGGACCGGTCGGCGGGATACATCAAGTCCAGGTTGGCGGCAATCACCTGTTCCAGGGGGACGTAGCCGCCACCCGGGACAGGTGCCCAGCGCGGCCGGTTGTTGGGAACCTTGATTCGCAGGAACTGTTCCCGTCCACCCTTCCCGCCGGAGAGGAGCACTGCCAGGTTCAGCCCGAGGTTGCTGATGAAGGGGAAGGGATGCTCCGAATCCACAGCCAACGGAGTCAGGATGGGCCTGACCGATTGCTCGCAATAGGTGCGCATCGCTTGGCGCTGCTTCGGGGTCAGCTCCTTGTATTGCAGGATCGGATGGCCGATTTCGGCCAGGGCCGGGAGCAGTTCCTGATTGAGAATTCCGGTCAGAACGGCCGACTGATCCTGCAATTGCAGGCGGCAGGCGTCGAATTCCTCTCTCGGCGTGCGGCCGTCCAGGGAAAGCTTGCGGGACCCCTGCTTGATCTGGCGCTTCAGACCACTCATTCGCTTCATGAAGAACTCGGCGTGCAGCATGCCCATGATTCCGCCGAACTTGACCCTCTCCATCAGTGGAAGTTTGCGGTTGGCAACCAACGACAAGACCCTTCGGGCAAACCCCAACCAGCTCAACTCTCGATTGATGTAGGCTTCGGGCGATTCCAGGTCTATTTTCTTGGGCAATGAGGTCGTCATGACGGCATCTGCCTTCCGGGAAAGGCCGAACCAGGAAACGACTCTCCGAACAGCAGGAAAGGGGGAGATATCTTAGCACCGCCCGCCCTCGGCAGGCGACCCAAAAACATGCAAGCATTCGGCCGACAGCGGAGGGGCGGGAGGCGAACTCGCAGTCTCAGCCCGATACTGCTGGAACGGCCCACCTGCTCCGTGGGGACAACCCCACCACACGACCGGCCTTCCAACCTGATAGACACACCCACAGTCGACATCTTGTCCGGGGCAGAGGCATCCGCCTCATCTCCGGCTGCCCGACCGGGCCATCAAGAGCCCGGCAGGAGTCCGCGACTTCGGGGTTTGGGGTCAACCTGTTGGCCGGCCTGGTTCCGCCAGCCTGCCCAGGGCGGCACGGAGACCTCGTGGGGCAAACAGGTCCCCGATGCGGCCGACACTTGAACTTTTCATCTGAGATGGTATGCTTTGGCCCCTTCAAAAACTGAGAACACTGGACGGAAGAAGCTGTCCGGGTAGGGGCAAGGAGTTGCTGCAGCGGCAGGAAGAGGATGGAAATTGCCCCGATCGAGTTAGCCCCCAGGAGAGCATATGACAGTTGAGGCGAACGTAACAGGACGCAAATACAAGGCCTACACCCGCAAAGATATTGACCGGATTCCGGAGCTGCAAGCTCTGCCTCCCAATAAGATCCTCGGCATCAAGGCCGTGTCGGCGGTGCTGCCGTTCCGTGTCAACCGCTATGTTATCGAAGAACTGATCCGCTGGGAGGACGTTCCCGACGACCCCATCTACCAACTGACATTCCCGCAGCCAGACATGCTGGATCGCAGGGATCTCTCCAGAATGATGGAGTTGGTCTGGAGCAAGGCCCCCAACCAGGAGATCTCGGCGGCAGCCCGCCGGATTCAGGCCGGACTCAACCCCCATCCCGCCGGACAGATGGAGTTCAACGTTCCCCGATTGGGTCAGGAACCTCTTCAGGGCATGCAGCACAAGTATCGGGAGACCGTGCTCTTTTTCCCCAGCCAGGGTCAGACCTGCCACGCCTACTGCACCTATTGCTTTCGCTGGCCCCAGTTCGTGGGCATCGACGAGCTGAAGTTCGCTTCCAACGAAGCCGAAAAGCTGGTGGACTACCTGAAGCAGCATCGCGAGGTGAACAGCGTGCTCTTCACCGGTGGGGATCCCCTGATCATGAAGACGGCTGTGCTGCGACGATACCTGGAACCCTTGCTCTCCCCCGAACTTCAACACCTGGTCAGCATCCGCCTGGGGACCAAGGCCACCGCCTACTGGCCCTATCGTTTCCTCACGGACCCGGACGCCGACGACCTGCTCCGACTCTTCGAAGAGGTATGCCAGGCGGGCAAGCACATGGCGGTCATGTCGCACTACAGCCACCCCAGAGAATTGCGAACCCCGGCGGCCCAGGCGGCCGCTCGCCGGATTCTGGCTACCGGAGCGGCCATTCGCTGCCAGGCCCCTCTCATCCGGCACGTCAATGACGACCCCGACGTCTGGGCCGATATGTGGCGATCCCAGGTGCAATTGGGGGCCGTGCCCTATTACATGTTCGTGGAGAGAGATACCGGTCCCAAGAACTACTTCGAGGTGCCCCTGGCCGAGGCCGCCGAGATCTTTCGCACCGCCTACAAGCGGGTCTCCGGACTGGCCCGCACCGTCCGCGGACCCTCCATGTCCGCCACTCCCGGAAAAGTCGTTGTGGACGGCGTGGCCGAGGTCTACGGACAAAGAGTCTTCGTGCTCAAGTTTCTCCAGGGTAGAGACCCCGACTGGGTCGGCCGGCCCTTCTTCGCCCGATACGACCCCGAAGCCACCTGGCTTGACGACCTGAGTCCCGCCTTCGGCCAGAAGCAGTTTTTCTTTGAGCAGGTTCTCAGGCAAATCAAGCAGACAGGGGAAACCCAGACCTGGCGTAAGCGACGCCCCTCCCAACAGCGGTTGAAGATCTTCGGGGACGTGGACTGGGAATGAGCAGGGTTGCAGTCCTGGTGAATCTCAGTACTCGATCGGCCGTTGCTCGAAGTGGCGGTGGAGTCGATATTCGATCTTGCAGTCCACCCGCAGGACCGAGGGATCGAAGTCCACGTCGGGATCTCTCTTCAACAGTTTGACCTCCACCACATTACGCCCCTTTTTGGGAAAGTGTTCGGGTTCCAGGTGGTAGTCGTGCGCATAGCCATACGATCCGAGAGAATGGGAACTGGACTGGGGACCTATCAATCGATAGGTCATGTCGACTTTTTGGAGAATCGATTCGGGCAGAACCTGCCGATTGAATTCGACCACAACCTGATCGTAGTCCGGGATCAGGTTGCCCAGGCGCACTCGCAACACCACCGACTTGACCCGTCCCAGCTTGTGCCAGTGGTGCAATCGGTCAGCCACGTAGAAGGAGACCTGGACCGGACCATCGACCTGGATTTTCTGAGGGAGAGGCTGGGAACGACCGGGTAGCCAGTTCAGGGAAGCATCGGGCCGACGGTTGGAATGGGCCAAATAGACCTTGTCTGCGGTTTCCAACAGTTTCGGGTGCCCCAGTGGTCTCAGCGTTTCATACTCTTGAGCCGTCCAGGGCCATCCGTTGGGAGCCCAGAGGTGGTCGCCGATTCCGAATCCGTCCACGCCCTGGTCCCAAGCGTTGGCCGCGCCGGCCCAGATCATGGAGGGTGTGGCGTATCGAGCCAGGGGCCGGCCCAAGCCATTGTGAAAGACGGAGTAGACGCGGCATCCCGTTCCTCGAGCGAGCTTGACCACGGCGCTCAGGTCCACGTCCTGATCCAATCCTTCCTCCTCGCTCTGGCTGCTCTCGCAAAAGAGTCCGTCCACCAGTTTTTCCGAAACCCAGGTTGGGACCTCGTATCCCCCCAGCTTCCAGGCCTCCGGATGAGCCGGAATGCGGGCGTAAATGCGCTTGGGCCGTCCCTGGCTTCGGCCGGCTTCGTCGGCCACCTGGCGCAAATCTCGAATCCAGCGGGTCATGATCGGGGCCAACTCGGCAACCTGGTCGAAGCGACAAAAGGGCATTCCCCAGGTCAGGTTCAGCTCGATGCCGTCGGTTTCGTATCGGGTCAGCAGTTCCTTGAAGAGCAGAAAACGTTCCCGCCGCACTTCCGGGTGCAGGAAATTGAACCGGTCCCTTACCGGGCCTACGCTTCCATCGGCGAAACCCAGGGCGTCCGGCGCCCTCGGGTCCGGGTCCTCTCCTACCTGAAACTGAGGATTGTCCATGGCAAAGGCGGACTTGCGTCCCAGTCCCTCGTTCTTCTCCCGGGTCCCGCCCTGCACGCACACCCAGGCACTGGCGATCATGAACAGTCCTGTCTCCCGGCAACGATCGCACAGGACCTTCAAGGGGTCGTGTCCGTCCCGGATGAGCTGGCGCAGGACTTTTGCGGCTCGGTACCAGACGTAGTGGGTCCACTTCTTGACCTCACCTCCCCACAACTGACAGACCTGGCTGTCGTACAGCACCGTTCCGCCTTCGGTCCCGGCAAAGTAGACCAGGGTATCGGCTCCGCTGCCGGCCAGTTGATCCACGATGGCGGCATGGTCGGCCGGAGTTACCGGCGGCTCGAAACAGTACAGATCGGCGGCGTGGCGCCCGTCGTCGTAAAGAAAGACGCGGGGCTCTTCCCGCCGCTTCGATCTCCTCTCGCCTGACGGGTTCGTCTTTGCAGAGCTGCCGGTTACGACCAGGCTTGCGGGAGCGCCCGCTCCCACCGTTTTCAAGAATTGTCTTCGTCTCATAGCCAGACTCCTCAATTGAAGGACCAAGCCGCCAATTTATTCCATGCCCCTGTATTTGTCATCCATTTCAAGGCCTGATCCCCGATCTATGGTATAAGCCGGTGAGTCGACCGGCAGTAGGGAAGACTCGAAATCATTGCCGAGATCACGCAGGGGAAGCGCCATGAACGTACTGGATCTGTTTCGACTCGATGGAAAGGTTGCGCTGGTCACGGGATGCCGGAGAGGCATCGGACGCGCCATGGCAGTGGCCCTGGCCGAGGCGGGCGCCGATATCGTGGGGGTCAGCCGATCGCTGGAAACCACGGGTTCGCAGGTCGAAAAGGAGGTTGCGGCCCGCGGGCGGCGATTCACCGGCTATGCCTGCGACTTCGCCGACCGGTCCACGCTGCTCGCATTCCTGGCCAGGGTCAAGGCCGATTTCCCGGTTATCGACATTCTGGTCAACAACGCCGGCGCCATACTCAGGAAGCCGGCAGCCGAACATCCCGACGAATACTGGGACGAGATCATCGAAACCAACCTCAATGCCCAGTTCCTGTTGAGCCGGGAACTCGGGAAAGGCATGCTGGAGCGGGGCTCGGGGAAGATCATCTTCACCGCCTCGCTGCTCACCTTTCAAGGGGGAATCACGGTTCCCGGCTATGCCGCCAGCAAGGGAGCCCTCGGCCAGTTGACCAAGGCTCTGGCCAACGAATGGGCCGGACAGGGGGTCCAGGTCAACGCCATAGCCCCGGGGTATATCCGGACGGACAACACGGCCGCCCTGCAGGCCGACCCGGTCCGAAACCCCGCCATCTCGTCTCGAATCCCGGCCGGGCGCTGGGGAGAACCTGCCGACTTCCGGGGCGCCATCGTCTACCTGGCTTCGGCCGCCTCCGACTACGTGAACGGCTCCATCCTGGTGGTTGACGGAGGGTGGATGGGACGGTAGCGAGATATTACAGCTCCTTCACCTCTATATTCCGAAAGCGGATCCTGGCGCCGGAGGGCCAGGATTTCCCCCCGTGCACCTGGACCGCCACAAATCCGCGGTCTTCCAGCGTCCCTTCAAAGGTCCGGTCACTGGTGTATTCGGTGATGAAGTGGCCGTTCAGGCTGGTGGTGATGGTGGGCGGGTTGCCCACGATACGGGCTTTCAGTTTGTTCCAGTCGTTCAGCTTCCAGATCCTGGCCCAGTCTTCCACGGGGAATCCGGGCTCAGCGCCCGCGCCGCGCTGGTTGCTCTCGGCGGGCCGTGCCTCGATGCCTGTGAGGACCTTGGCGCCGCCCTCCCCATGGATGCCGTGAAGGCGAAAGGTCGCGTTGGTCCTTCCATCCAGGCCTTCGCGGTAGATCTCGCCAATATTGCCCTTCTCCCGGTAGTCGATCATGACCTGGTAGCACTGTCCTTTTTCGGTGCTGCGAAGGAACAACCCCGAACAAACACCCCAGTCCGGCTTGACCTCCAGGGTGACTTCAAAATCGCCGAAGGTCCGATCCGACAGCAGGATGCCTCCGTTACCGCTTCCCGGAGGGTCCTGCTCGCCCACGATGGCCCCCTCTTCCACCGTCCAGCGCCCTCCCGTCCCGTGCCCGATCTTTTCGGAATTGGTATGCCACCCCTCGAGGTCCCGCCCGTTGAAGAGAGACAGGGCGGCCACCTCCTCGGGATCGGGTTGGCTCTCCGATCCCGCCTTCTCCGCCGGTGGGCTCGAAGCGCAGGACATTGCCAGAAACATTGAAGCCGCAGACGCAACCCACAAAAGCATTGGATGCTTGAAGATGGTATTCATGGTCCACCCTTGCAAGATTTGAAGTAAGAGAGGAAGGCGATCCGCCGGTGACGCCCCTATTGTAGCAAACACCGGTCTTGCCGACCCGGTTGCGGCTGCTCTCTCACCTGGGATAGAGTTGCTCCGACAACAGCGCCTCCGGCCCCTCTCAAGGAGAAGACCCATGCAACTGGCATTGGACCCCCTGATGCACTGTGACCGGCCTCTTCCCAACGTGGTCCGACTGGTGGCCGACCTGGGTTGGAAAAACCTGGAACTCTGCTCGCGCGACGATTTCTTTCCCGAATACTGGCCTCCGCGAGCCGACAGCACCAGAATTCGGGAGTTCAAGCAGGCGCTTCACGAAACCGGAATGAACCTGGTCAGCCTGCTGCTGACCTATCGCTGGGCCAGTCCCGACGAGGAGGA
>JAPVWS010000058.1 GCA_027493295.1 Candidatus Versatilivorator vitaminiformans
CTGTGTCAGACCATCCCCCTGACGGGCGCCGTCATCGTCTCCACCCCTCAGGACCTTGCCCTCAAAGTGGCCTCCAAAGCCATCGCCATGTTCAAGAAACTCAATACGCCCATCCTGGGGGTGGTCGAAAACATGAGCTTCTACACCTGCGCTCACTGTGGGCGCCGGGACGATATTTTCGGTCACGGGGGCGCCAGCCGGGCCAGCCGTGAGATGGGCTTTCCTTTCCTGGGGGAGATTCCCCTGAGCAGCGAGATCCGGTTTGCCAGCGACAGCGGCGAACCCACGGTATTGGGTAACAGTTCCAGCCGTGAAGCCTTCCAGACCATCGCCAGTGCGGTGGCCGCACGGGTCAGCATCGCCAACCATGCCGCCGTCCAGTCCCCGACCATCGAGGCCTGAAGGTGGTTCCTGTTTCCATCAAACTCTCGGCACCCGGTGGTGTGGCCATCAGGTGGAGCGACGGGCATGCCGCCACCTACTCCTATGCCTACCTCCGCCGGCGATGCCCCTGCGCCATCTGCCGCGATACTCCCCCCGTGGTCAAAACCGAGCCCGATCCCTTTCCGATCCTCGGAAAGGGCCCGATTGCCGCCACGGGAGCCACCCCCGTCGGCCATTACGCCATCCAGTTCCACTGGAATGACGGGCATGCCGACGGAATCTACTCCTACTCCTATTTGCGGGAGATCTGCCCCTGCGAAGAGTGCCGGGGCGGCAAGACCTGACCCCCATTTCGCCTCGCCCAGGTTCACTCGTTGACCGTGTCGCGTCGCAACGTCGGACCCATCATCCCGCGGATGCTTTCGAGCAGGGTCTGCCGGCTGACGGCCACGGGGTACTCCGAATTCAAAAAGGGGGGACTTCAGGCCGAATCGGTGGCCACTCCGATGACCTTGAAAGCAACGTTGCGGTGGCCGCGCTTGACCCGATAGACGAAGAAGTCTTTCCGCTCAATGGTGAAGACCGTTTGAAGGTTGTGATTTTCAGCCATGGTGACCAGTGAGGCATCGGCAAGATCCATGGGAACATCCGAGTACTGTGCCATGAGCTCAAAGACACGCAGGTGACTTCGCGTGTCCAGGAACAAAACGACCAGCCCGCCTGCAGCCACAAAATCCATGAGGTTTTCTGTTGCGACACTGTTGGGTTGCAACAGATGAAAGGCCTCGGTCAAGACCGGCACGGTTGTGGCGATAGGTTCACCAATGGTCTTCAGTACCTGGACGCAACTGCCATGGGAGCTGTCAGCGGGGTCGAAGAGTGCTACCAGCGGACCCGTGTCGACCAGAATCATCGTTGGTGTTTCTTCCTGATTGCCGAGGCAATGGCCGCTTTAGCGTGCCTGCCCTCTGAAAGTGCATATCCTCCCTGCCCCAGGTCGAGCCGGCGAAAGATTTCGTAGGGCGTCAGAGATACCTCGTCTCGGGTAGAGGCTGCGTACGCCTCGATGCCGCGCTTGAGAACTTCCGAGATCGACAGGCCCGTACGCTCGCGCAAGGCTTGCAAGGTCGATTCAGCGTCTTGGTCGAGTCTCACTGTTCGGGTGGCCATGGGAAATCATCCTAAGGGGTGTAATACGGATCTTAATACACTCCGGGTTGGAGATCAACCCACACCCGGCTGGCTAACAGGCTCTTCCCATTCTTGAGAGCGCTGGACTGTGCCAATGGCTTGGCCTGACACCGGCCACAGGTGTAGCCCTCGGGACCTGCTTTTTCCTGCAGAGAGTTTCCCGTTTTGGATATTCCGACCCCCTCCGGGTGTCGAATCCACTTAACCCGCATTTCTCACCAGGTCGCTGGAGGCAGGACAAAAGTCAATCGTCTTCAATATCTTGAGACGATTCAGGGTCGTTGGGGGGGGTACTTGCCGCAGGGGAGCGGAAGGTTAGGAAGGAAACAAAACGATCTTCATCCCTCACGCGAGGTACAGGTGCGGTTCGCCACTTCCCTCAGGCGAAAGCCTCTTCGATCACTTCTCCGCCGTTGATGGTGGCTCGCTCCGACCTGCCGTTGTGCAAATAGGTCAAGTTGAGATGGTTCAGGCCCAGCGCATGCAGGATGGTGGCGTGAATGTCGTGGACATGGCAAGGCCGCTCAGCCGCCCGAAGCCCAATTTCGTCTGTGCTTCCTATCACCTGTCCGCCCTTGATTCCGGCCCCCGCCATCCAGACGGTAAATCCCCACGGATTGTGATCTCGACCGTTTCCCTTTTCGTTGAAGGGAGTCCGTCCGAACTCGCCTCCCCAAACCACCAGAGTCTCCTCGAGCAGGCCGCGAGCCTTCAGGTCAGCCAACAGTCCTGCAATGGGCCTGTCCGTGGACCTGGTCATCTTCGAGTGGTTGCCTTCCAGGTCTTCGTGGGCGTCCCAACCCTGACCGCTGCCCGAGTAACACTGAACGAATCGCACTCCCCTCTCGACCAATCGACGGGCCAGGAGACAGTTTCGGCCAAAGGTCGCCGTCCTTTCATCGTCCAGACCGTAGAGCCTCCTGGTTGCCTCGGATTCCCGGTGCAGGTCGATGGCCTCGGGGGCTGCCGATTGCATCCGATAGGCCAACTCGTAGGAATTCAAACGGGCCTCCAGTTCAGTGTCCTCAGCCTTGTCGGCTGCATGGAACCTGTTGAGAGC
The DNA here is from genome assembly GCA_027493295.1 of Candidatus Versatilivorator vitaminiformans. GTDB lineage: Bacteria > Acidobacteriota > Terriglobia > Versatilivoradales > Versatilivoraceae > Versatilivorator > Versatilivorator vitaminiformans. The sequence continues at coordinate 2,636 of JAPVWS010000058.1, forward strand.
CCTCAGGTAGTCCAGCTTGCTGCGCTGCTGTGCCTCCGTGATTCCGTCAGGAGTTTTCAGGTGGAAAATGGGTGATCCCTCCTTGCGGAATAGAGTGCCCTGGTAGGAAGCCGGTAGAAACCCGGAGCTCCAGTTCTTGGGGCCGCCCACCACCTGTTTGACCTCCCTGAGCACCACAAATGCCGGGAGGTTCTGGTTGGCGCTGCCCAGACCATAGGTGGTCCAGGCACCCAACGAGGGCCGACCGGCCAGGATCGAACCCGTATTCATCTGACAGAGCGCACCCACGTGGTTGATACCCTCCTGGTGGCAGGATCGGAATACCGCAATATCGTCGACATGCCGGGCCATCCGGGCGTACCAATCGGAAACCCAGATACCACCTTCCCCGTACTGCTTCCAACTGCGCTTGGAGGGCATCAAGGTGTTGTTCGCCACACCCTTGTTGGCTGTGAAGGGACGGGCGAAGGACTCGGGCATCGGTTGTCCCGCCAGCCGGTCCAACTCCGGCTTGGGATCGAACAGGTCGACGTGGCTCGGTCCCCCTTCCATAAACAGCCAAATGACCGATCGAGCCTTGCCGGGGTAGTGTGGTTGCCTGGCAGACAAAAAGCGGTTGCCCGGGTCCGCTGCCGCCTGGGCAAAAAAGCCGTCTTTATCAAGAAGATAAGTCAAGGCAACGGAACCGAAACCGCTGCCCGCCCGGCACAGAAAATCACGGCGGGAGGCCAGGGGCAGAATGTGAGGTTCCTTTTCAACCATTTTGAGCTCCTGAAACGGGGAACTGGTGTCCTGTCTCGGAAACAGGATTACCGTCTCCCTCCAGCATCCGGCGGTCTCTTTCCGGATGTCCTCCCGGCAGCGGCCCTCCTCCCACACTGGGGGACGTGTTCGCTCCCGCTAGTTCCGATAGGTAAACTCGTTTGAATTGATGATCATGTGACAAAAATCGACCAGAGCCGCCGCGTCTATCGGATCGACGTTATAGGGACGCATCAAGGGCAATACCAGCGTTTTCCCCTCTGCGGCATGCTCTGCGATGACCCCACCATGGCGATGCAGGAAATCCAGGGCCGTGTCCTTCTCTGCGCTCGTCGGGTGCCGTGAATAGGCCAGGCGATAAGCCATATCGATTTGGGCGGCAGGGTCAAGACCCGCCGAGAAAAGCAACCGGCCCGCAAAACCTTGAGCCCATTCCAGCACCACCTCACTATTCAGCATGGTGAGCGCTTGCAGCGGGCTGGTCGTAATGTCCCGGCGCGGACAGCTTTCGTGAGTGTCCGGCAGGTCGAAGGCCTCAAACATCGGATAGCGCGTGTTGCGGCGTATGAACACATAGAGACTGCGGCGATTGCGCTCTGCAGAGTCCTGGGTCGTTTCCCAATTGGCCTTCATGCCCGGGGGAATTGGGGGAAAGACACTGGGCCCGCCCATTTCCGGATTCAACAACCCGGAAACTGCCAGTGCCGCATCGCGGATGATTTCTCCTTCCAGGCGCTGCCGGGGGAAACGCCACAACAGCTTGTTCTCCGGGTCGATTTTGGCTGCAGCCTCACGATTGAGGGAAGCCTGCCGATAGGTATTCGAGTTGAGGATGAGCCGGTGCAGGTGCTTGATGCTCCAGTTGTTTCGGATGAACTCCGTAGCCAGCCAGTCCAGCAACTGCGGGTGGCTGGGCAATCCGCCCGAAAGACCCAGATTGCTGGGTGTTTCGACGATACCCCGACCGAAGTGGTAGTGCCAGATCCGGTTCACCATGACGCGGGCCGTCAAGGGATTGTCCGGATCGGCGATCCAGTTGGCCAATGCCGTACGCCGGCCCGTGGACTCCATCCCATCCGGCGCCACGATTTTGGCCGGGCCGGGATCGAAGAGGGTGGGGAAACCGGGTTCTACCTCTTCCCCGCTTGCATCGTAAGCGCCCCCGGAGAGGATAAACGTCGGGGGCGCCTCGCGGCCCGCGTCCGCAATGCCGATACCGATCGGCAACTCACCCGGGTGCAAATTCGAAAATTCATCGAGCCGTGACTTGAGCTCCTTCCAGCGTTTCTTCTCCTCGTCCTTCAGTTGGTTGACCACAGACCGGGTCGGTGCGTGATAGAGATAGGAACCCGGGTCCAAAAACGCCCGCATCTTGTAATACATCAGCCACTGGAAGGGCGTCCGGTTCTCGGTGGGGCTCGAGATCGCCTCCTTGATTGCATCCGGATATCTTGCAATCAATTCGTCGAGGATCTCCTTGCGCTTGGGTTCTTCGAGGGCCGCCATTTCCCGGCGGATCGGGGCTGTCTCTTCCTCCCACGTGGCAAGCTGACGGCGATGCCGATCGGCAGTTTCCCGAGAGGCAAGCACGATATCGTCCCTGGCCCGGACATTGGCAAAAAAGGCCTGCAGCCGGTAGTAGTCCGCCTGCAGGAGTGGATCGAATTTGTGGTCGTGACAGCGCGCGCACTCATAGGTGAGTCCCAAGA
>JAPVWS010000059.1 GCA_027493295.1 Candidatus Versatilivorator vitaminiformans
CCCATATCCTGGGCGATACACCCTCGGGGCGGCTGCACAAGGCGCTGGTCGAAACCAAGAAGGCCAGCCGAGTCTACGGCTTCAACTTTCAATTGCACGACCCGGGAGTTGTGCTGTTGGGCGCCGAAGTACGCCAGCAGGATTCACTGGAGCAGGCCCGGCAGGTCTACCTGAGCACGGTCGAGGCCATCCGGCGGGAACCGCCCAAGGCTGAGGAGGTCGAGCGGGCGCGGACGCAACTGCTGAAGAATATCGACCTGGCTCTCAACGACGTGAATCGCGTGGGTTTGAGCCTGAGTGAATGGGTGGCCATGGGTGACTGGCGCCTCTTCTTCCTCCATCGGGATCGCATCAGAAAAGTGACGCCTGAAGATGTGCACCGGGTGGCGTCCACTTACCTGAAATCATCCAACAGAACCCTGGGACAATTCATCCCCACCGAGGATCCCGACAGAGCCGAAATCCCCCAACGTCCCGACCTTGCAGCCATGCTCAAGGGTTACAAGGGGGACACCGCCGTCGCCGCTGGGGAGGCGTTCGATCCATCACCCGGCAACATCGAGTCTCGAGTACAGAGACTGAAGATTGGGTCCAACCTGAAATTGGCGCTGCTCCCCAAGAAAACCCGGGGCAGCACGGTCGTCGCCAACGTCAGGCTTCATTTCGGCGACGAGAAGAGCCTGATGCATAAGAACACCATCGCGGGTTTGACCGGATCGATGCTTATGCGAGGTACGGCGGAGCGGACCCGGCAAGACATCCAGGATGCGCTGGATCGGCTCAAGGCGACAGGCCGCGTCTCGGGAGGCGCGACCGGCGCCTCCGCATCGATGGAGACTGTCAAGGAGAATCTTCCCGGGGTCCTGCGGCTGGTCGGGGAGGTGCTTCGCGAGGCTTCCTTTCCCGAAGGGGAATTCAACACGCTCAAGGAGGAACGGCTGGCCGCCATAGAACAGCAGAGGAGCGATCCCCGAGCCATTGCAGTAAACACCTTTGCGCGCCACGGCAATTCCTATCCCAAGGGGCACCTCCACTACTCGCCCACCTTTGACGAGCGCATTGCCGCCATCAAGTCTGCGACCCTGGAGGAGGTGAAAGGATTCCACAGGGACTTCTACGGCGCCTCGAACGGAGAAGTGGCCATATCGGGTGACTTCGAAATCGACAGCATCGTCGAGGTCCTGAAAGAAATCTTTCCGAATTGGAGCAGCCCCGGTGCTTACGACCGAGTGCAATACCCCTATCAGGAAATCGCCCCGGCCAACCGCTCGGTAGAGACCCCCGACAAGGCCAATGCGTTCTTCGTCGCCGGAATGCCTCTTGCTGTCAGCGACAGCCACCCGGATTACCCGGCGCTGGTGCTGGGCAACTACATGCTGGGCGGTGGATTTCTCAACTCGCGCCTGGCGGTGCGCATTCGCCAGAAAGAGGGACTCAGCTACGGTGTTCGAGCTTATCTGGAAGCACGAGCCAAGGACGAGCACGGTTCCTTCACCACCTGGGCGATTGCGGCGCCGCAAAATATCGAGAAAGTGGAAGCGGCCTTCCGGGAGGAGGTTGAGCGGGCGCTCAAAGACGGGTTCACCCCGGAGGAAATCGCGGCGGCCAAGTCGGGGTACCTGCAGTCCCGGCAGATGAGCCGATCTCAGGACAACCGCTTGGCCGGCACCATGGCCAGTCGGCTTTTTCAAGGCCGAACGCTGGCTTGGGACGAGGATTTCGAGCGGCAGATCGATGCTCTCACCGCGGACCAGATTGTTTCTGCCCTCAGACGTCACCTGGACCCTGCCAAGATGACCATCGTCAAGGCAGGAGACTTTGCAGCAGCCGCCAACGCCAAAGAGTAGAACTGCATCGAGTTGTTCGGAGACTGAAGCCGTCGGGAGTGATTGGCAGCCATCCGGGAGGTGGCGTCGTGCAATGCTGGAAATGCGGCATGTCCATTGATCTTGATCCTCGTAGCAGGATCTCGAGAAATGACAGCTGCGACCAATGCCACAGCGACCTCCACGTCTGCAAGAACTGCAGCTTCCACGACGTAACGGTCCACAATCAATGCCGGGAGACCCAGGCCGAGTGGGTGACAGACAGGGAGCGGGCAAACTTCTGCGACTACTTTGCACCCACCGAGACAAGGGCAGGCGCCTCCTCCGGAACGGCCGCCCTCGACGCCAGGTCGGCCTTTGACAGTCTGTTCAAGGATTGACCTTGTGACGAATCGCCGGGCATGTGTGCTGATCAGCGGCGGTCTGGATAGCTGTGTCCTGTTGGCCCATCTTGCCCAACAGGTCCGGGAACTCACTCCACTCTATGTCCAGGCCGGCCTGGTCTGGGAAGGGATCGAGCTGATATGGCTCCGGAGGTTTCTGGCCCGCCTGAACTACTCCGGACTCCAACCCCTGAGGCAGCTCAGTCTTCCGGTCGAGGACACTTACCAATCCCACTGGAGCACCACCGGCCAAGCCGTTCCGGGAGCTCACACCGAGGATAGCGCCGTCTATCTTCCGGGCCGCAACCTCCTTCTCCTCTCAAAGGCCGCGGTCTATTGCTCGCTTAACCGGATCGGCGTCATCGCTTTGGGGCTGTTGAAAGGAAACCCCTTCCCCGACGCCACCCCGGCCTTTCTTCATGGTCTTGAACGTTTGGCAAGCGACGCTCTAACCCATCCACTGGAGATTCTCACTCCGTTCAGAAGTCTCTCTAAAACCGAGGTAGTCCAGCTGGGCAAAGGGCTGCCCCTGGAGTTGACTTTCTCCTGCATCCGTCCGGTTGGGGAAAAACACTGCGGCGGTTGCAACAAGTGCGCCGAGCGCCGGCGCTCCTTCCTCGAGGCGGGGGTGCAAGACCGGACCGATTACCACCGGCTGCCCGGACTGGAGATCCGGGCGGGGTCCGTCCGAGAGGATCAGGCGGACTGAAACCGAGCCGGTCAGGTTCCCTTCCCCAGCAGCACAATCGGAATGGTCTTCAAGGCGATCTTGACGTCCAGCAGCAAGGACCAGTTGTCGATATACTGCAGGTCCAACTTCATCCACTCGTCGAAATCGATCTCGTTTCTGCCGCGAACCTGCCACAAGCAGGTAAGTCCCGGTTTCATCCGTAGCCTTCGACGCTGCCAGCGCTGGTAGTTTTCCACCTCTCGCGGAAGCGGCGGGCGCGGCCCCACGAAAGACATGTCTCCCTTCAGGATGTTAACGAGCTGGGGAAGCTCATCCAGGCTGAACTTGCGCAGGAAGCGACCCACCGGCGTGCAGCGTGGATCCTTGCCGATCTTGAAAACCGGTCCCGACATCTCGTTGAGATGTTGCAGCTGCCCCTGGGTAGCTTCGGCGTTTTCGACCATGGACCGGAACTTGTAGAAGACGAACTCCCGTCCGCCCAACCCGCAGCGGACCTGCTTGAAGACAATCGGCCCCCGGGAGGTGGTCTTGATCAAGAGCGCGATCAAGGCAAAGAGAGGCGCCGTCAACACCAACAGGCTGCAGGCCAGGACCAGGTCGATGCCGTTCTTGAGCAGAAGCAGGTAGTCGTTTTGGGGCGTGGTGGTGAAGGTCAGCAGAGGCAGGTCCTGCAAGGCCTCCAGGTAGACCTTGGAAGTCACGTGGGGAAAGAAGCTGAGCATGACCCGGGTCTTGACGCCCTCTTCCTCGCACAGGAGAAAGATTTCCTCCAGCCCCGCCAGGGCATCCTTGGAAACCACGAAAATGACTTCATCGACGGTGTGCCTCTTGATGGCCTCACCAATTTGGGAGAGCGGAATCCTGGGATAGCCTCCGAGCCGGGAATCGGGCACGGTGTCGGAAGATTCCGGCACAATGCCGACCAGGTGATACCCCCAGGCTTCGGCCTCCTCCAGAACGGTCGCAACCCGTGCGGCGCGGTCACCGCTGCCCACGATCAGGAGATTCCGGTCTCCCGACACCAGCCGGCCGAACCGGCTGACTCCCCTGGCCGCATACAGGCGGAAGGCCACCAGGAAAAGAAAGTTGACCAGGACGAATATCAGGATGAAGGGCCGGCTGATGAACTGGTATTTCAGTACGAAAATGGCCGCGCTGATGAGGACCCCACCCAGAAAGACCAGCAGCGCCGTTTCCTTGACCACACCCAGCCTGTCGCTGGCCGAGAGCGCCGGCTGCTGCTGGATCAGCAGAGCCAACCCGTTCCACAACAGGACCACCACCAGCAGCAGTCCCAGGTAATCGCGAAGGGGAAACAACTCTCCGAAGTAGGCCAGGGGCAGATAGTCTCGAATCACATAAGCCAGCAGGAAGGAAACCACCGTGACTGCCGTCTCCACCAGGGCGTAGACCAGCCGGGCGATGCGGTACTTGCGCTGCATCATGGGTCATCGCCTCCCCTCATCCCCGAGACCGGCACGGTCCGCCAGTCCGGAACTCGGCTCAATGGACAAGGATGGCCGGGTCTCCCCATCCGGCAACCCGCCCGATCACGTCTGCGCTGGGGTAGGTTCGCCGCAGCCGGGCCAACAGGGACTCGATTTTCTGTTGGGGAACCGACATCAGGATGCCGCCCGCCGTTTGAGGGTCGAATAGCAGGCTGATCAGCTCGGACTCAATGCCTTCCCTGAGGGCAACTCCCGACCCTACGAATTCCCGGTTGCTCGTGTCCCCGCCGGTCAGCATCTTTCGCCTCGCCAACTCCAAAGCGCCCTCCAGCAGCGGAACCCTTGCCGAATCGATTTCCAGGCTCACCCGGCTGGCTTGAGCCACTTCCCAAAGGTGCCCCAACAGCCCGAAGCCGGTGACATCGGTGGCACAACGGAGGTGAAAGTCACGCATGGCCAGAGCTGCCGCCTCTCCCGGCAGCAGCATGGTGCCCACGGCGGCCTCGGCAACCGATGACGATGCGGTTTGAAACTTGATCCCGGTTGAGATCACTCCGGTCCCTATGGGCTTTGTCAAGACCAGCAGCTCCCCGGGTCGGGCAGCGGCGTTGGTGGTCACCTGATCCGGATGGATGGTGCCGGTCACGGCATAGCCGAACATGATCTGCTCATTATCCACGCTGTGGCCGCCCAGGAGGGTCACCTTGTGTTGTGTCAAGACATCCAGCCCCCCCCGCATCACCTCCGACAAGATGGCCCAGTCCACTCCCTTCTTGGGGAAACAGGTCACCGAAAGAGCCGTTACCGGTGTCCCGGCCATGGCCCAGACGTCGCTGAGGGAGTTCAGAGCGGCAATACGTCCGTAGTCGAAGGGATCGTCGACAATCGGAGTAAAGAAGTCCAGCGTCTGAACCAGGGCCAGATCGTCCCGGAGACGAAATACTCCCGCGTCGTCGGCAGTGTCGAAGCCGACCAGGAGATCGGGATTCCGAGGTTGTCGGGGTAGCTCACTCAACACTTGAATGAGCGCCTGTGGGGCGAGCTTGGAAGCTCAACCCGCGCAGGACACCATCTCTGTGAGTCGCTTGCGCATGCACGCCTCCGGTTTCGGACAGACCACCAAATTCGCACTATTATGCCACGCCTCCGCCTCGAGTTTCCGATCGCCGGCCCGGGTTGACCCAAGTTGGGGTAGATATCGACAGCTTTGCCATGCGTTGTGCGGGGGGTACGCCCGCGCTACCGGGGGGTGCCGCTCCGTTGAGAGTCTCTCCCGGAACGCCGCGTTTACCCCTCACCGGCTCGCCTGCGGGCGGAATCTCCTTTCTGGCGATCTCGCCGGTTCCGTCCCCCCCACCGGTTCGACTGCGGGCGGAGCCCTTGTCTCACCGACTCCCCCTCCAGGGGGGAGTGCTTGAGGCCAGCA
>JAPVWS010000006.1 GCA_027493295.1 Candidatus Versatilivorator vitaminiformans
GATCAGCCTGGAACGGCTGTCGGACCGCCGGGCGTTGCTTCAAAGCTTCGACCGCTTCCGGCGGGATACCGACCGGAGCGGTGGGATGGAAGGCCTGGATGCCTTCAACCAGCAGGCCTTCGACGTTCTAACCTCCAGCCGGCTCCTGGAAGCCCTGGATCTGGAGAAGGAAGATCCACGCATCCGTGAACGCTACGGAGAGGGGACCCCGCAGCATCAGGGGGACGCCGCCCCGCGCCTGATGGGGCAGTTCCTCCTGGCGCGCAGGCTGGTGGAGGCCGGAGTTCGCTGCGTCACCGTCAGCTTCAGCTTCTGGGATTGGCACGGCGGCAATTTCAAGAGGGGCCGGGACAACCTGCCACCCTTCGACCAGGGGGTCAGCGCCCTGGTGGAGGATCTGCATCAACGCGGGCTGGACAAGGACGTCACCGTGATTGCCTGGGGCGAGTTCGGCCGCACTCCCAAAATCAACAAGGATGGGGGGCGGGACCACTGGCCGCGGGTATCCTGCGCGCTGATGGCGGGCGGGGGCATGCGCACCGGACAGGCGATCGGGACCACCAATCGACTGGGAGAAGAACCCAAGGAGCGGCCGATTCACTTTCAGGAAGTCTTCGCCACCCTCTACCACAACCTGGGCATCGACGCCGCCAGGACCCAGGTCACCGATCTGAACGACCGGCCGCACTACCTGGTCGACGGCTATCGCCCCTTGCCGGAAGTCATCTGACACACTCGGCGATCGACCGTAGTTCAGCTCTTGTTGCCGGTTTTCCTTCCATACAGCGCATCGATCTGGGCCTGCAGCTCATCCGCCTTGGCCTGAATGGCCTCATCGGGGCTGTCCTGCAAAGTTTCGAGCGCCAGTTTGAGCGACTCCGCCGCTTTTACCACGAATAGCGCATAGTTCTTGTGCTCGCTCAGTCCCTCCCGGCCAAACAACTTCTGGTTGTCCAGCAGACACTGTGTCAACGTCACAAGCACCCCGCTCGGAACCAGGTCCACCGATCCCTGCTCCAGGGTCGTCCGGGCCTGGGCCAGGTCCTGCTCCGACCCCACAAACCTGGCCAAGGTTCGGGCGACTCCCTTGGGAAGCTCGACGACCTCGACCTCCTCCTGCTGCTCCGAATCAAGCAAATTGCCGCTCCTCACCTCCTCCAACTGGTCGGGCCCCTGCTCGGAATCGTCCACCGGCCAGGAGGACTCCAGGGCATAGGTGGATTCCGGCGAATGCCTCTTGAGAAAGCGGTCGCTGGCCTGGTACAGGACCAGCGCCACGCTCTTTCGCTTGCGGTGATAGTTGAAGGCCGTGGAGCGCAGCGTGCCGTACTGCTTGGGGTCCGCTTCCATGCCGGCCAGGTAGGCATCCGCAATGCTGCGGTACCCGTCGCTTTGGCCCACCAGCAGGACGATGTTCAGAAGCCGGGCTTTGGCGGCCTGTTCACTCTTGGGAAACTTCACCTGCAGAGCGCTCGAGGAACTGAGCGCCTTTTCGAAACGCCCGTCCGCCACGGCCCTATTCACCTCGGAAAAAAGATACTCCGGGGTGTTCCGGTCGACCTGAGGCTCCTGGCTGCAGCCGGCGGCCGCCAGACAGACGATTGCAATCAGACTGGCACTGAGGCACGGGTGGAAAGACGTAGGAACTCTCATTGGTCAACTCCTTCCATAACGACTGGGGATGAGCCTCTACCGGTTCCATGAGGCGTACAAGGTGAGACCGACGGGCCTGCAGGCTGCATGGGCTGTCCCGGCATGCGAACCCTTGAAGACACCCAGGCGGGACAATAATGCTGGCAAAATACTGAAAACAAGATACTTCCCTCCATCGCCAGCGAGCCGCCGAGACAATGCGGGCCAAGTCCAAGAGCCTGCAACCGCCCCCATGCGGGGCGGCATGACGTAAAGCCTGAACGGATGTTGAAACGATATGAACGGATTCTGACCGATTCCGGCAACCGCGTCAACCCTGGACGGGGCATTTAGCTGGATCAAAGCATGCCCCGAAGGAAGAGCCTGGCAGGAACAGAACCCGGCCTGGCCGCTAGCCCGCAAGTCTCACCAGGGGGCGTGATCATGGCGCAGGCATTTTCCCCTCAGCGCGTGCTCGGGAGCGAAGAGCGTAGCCGTCACTACGGTCGAGCGAGCATGGATGCATGGATGCGCTGAGGGGAAAAGGACAAGCCAGGGCGCGCCCAGCACCGTCTGTACACTGAAGACCCCAAACAAAGTGCTGCAAGATGTCAAGGACGAACATCCTTCTACCGTATGCTCAGCGGCCTGGTGAGAATTGCGGGCCAGGGTTCAGGGTCTACCTCTCTCCGTTCCTCAGGATGGCTTCCAATGTTGCGATGTGTCTCTTGAAGGCGGCGCGGCCCGCTTCCGTCAGGGATGCGGTGGTGCGTGGCTTGCGCCCGACAAACTCCTTGCGCACGGACACGTATCGCGCTTCCTCCAGCCAGCGCAAGTGAGCCCCGAGGTTTCCCTGGGTCAGCCTCAACAGGCCCTTGAGCTCCGGGAAGGTGGCTTCCTCGACCGTGATCAGAACGGAGATGATCCCCAGTCGCGCCTGAGAAAGAAAGGCAGGGTCGAATTCAGGCTTTGTCACCACTATTCTCTTCCGCCAACATCCGTCTTTTAGCGCGACGCATCGAAATGACGCCGGGAACCAACATGCCAAGCCCCATACACGGACCCAGGATAAGACCATTGAACTGGGTAAATGCCATGGCCAACAACGAACCTGCAAATATCGCAGCCGCACTTACCAGATACTGGCGCGAATCAGTGGACACACCGACGCCAAAGACCATGTGAGCGTAAGCAAATCCCCAAACAACCGGGACCTGCGGGCCCGGGATGATCCCCGAACTCGGCCCAAGGACACTTAGCAGTACGGCCGCCCCGACATACCACGAGCAGATCTTCGTAATTTGCTGGCCAACAAACGTCTTCTCCCCTACGACGTAACCCGGTCGCCGCTTCATACATCGCGCAATCAAAATCATGCCAGCAAAGCCTACAACCAGAGCGACGATCAGGAGTTGCCGCCACCAGTTCGGAAGTACGTTCAGAAACATCAAATTGTGGATCGGATACCAGAAGAGAACAATTGTTCCCCACAAGACAAATGGCCATGCACTCTGGTCGATGCTACGGTGCGTGCGCTCCAACACCTCCCGGATATACATCAAATCGTTACTAGCGATTTCGGTGTTCATCACTGCTCCCTCCTAATCCCTGCTATCGACAGCTTTGCTCTCGTTGATACACGTTATTAGTCTATTATTCAGACTAGTCTATGTCAAGAACTTAATTTCAATAGTGCTTCTTGCAAAGTTCGCAGCGGGTCAGGTCGTCTTGTCGTCTTGCCGGCAAACCTGAGGTTCTGCCTTTTTCAATATCGGGTGCGACCTGGTTAAAAATGCTGTCTAACCACAAAAAGCACAAAAGGCACAAATTGTGTTTTTGTGCCTTTTGTGGCCATTCCAGACAAGCGTCCCGCTGCCGATTTTGCGAAAGGCTCAATTAACATCGATGCACAGGATGCACAGGATTAACAGGACGAGAGCTTCCTGCGCCAGAAGCCAGCCCGGGCGATAATCCGGTGCGGATTTGCGGATTCCCGGCTTTGGAAGCTGGCCGTTTCCTCAAAAAATCCTGCGCATCTTGTGCGTCGATGTTAATCATCCCTGTAAGTCACGAAGTGGAGGGAAGCGGCCCCCACTGGCTTCGCCGCGTTCCTTGTTGCCCCTTTGCGGACTAATCCTTTTTGTCCCTTGTGTCCTCTTTTGACCCCCTTGCCGACCCTTGGCGCATCCCTCTCGAGCCAACTCGACCCTCTTGGTGACCCTTCGCAGTGCTTCGTGTTCCTTCGTGGATTTCTTATTTTGGCCTTGGTGGTTCACGAACGTTTGTTTCAGCTCAGTCCGAATTCAATTTTTCAATGAGGACTGTCCCCACCCTGCCGCGATAGCGTCTTTACACTTCAGACTCGGAAGTGGTACATTAACGGGCACCGCATTCAATGGCTCGGATCAGGCAATCGTCTGGAGGAGGCTGAAAGCAATGTTGACCATCTACGGGAAAGGCCACCGGATGTGCGACGGCATGTCGCGCCGAAACTTCATCCAGATCGGCGCGCTGGGAATGGGTGGGTTGACCATGCCCCAGCTGCTCCAGGCGGAAAAGCAGTCCGGCCTGGGCAGGTCCGACAAGGCCATCATCATGATTTACATGCC
>JAPVWS010000060.1 GCA_027493295.1 Candidatus Versatilivorator vitaminiformans
GGCCAGCACAAGGCTACCAGTAGAACTCTATCACTCCCCCCTTGAGGGGGAGTCGCAGAAGCCGAGCCGAATGGCGAAGGCTGATGCGGTGGGGGGCAACGCTCGGCTCCGGACCGTGCGACGGCGTGGCTGATACAGGGCGAAACAGCGGTGTTTCAAATAAGCCTACGGGTGCATCGCCTGCGGTCGCTCGCCGGTCAAGCGCTGTGCCGAAAATAAATCGTCTCCCCGTCCTGAACCGGATACTCCTTGCCCTCCAGTCGGAGTAGTCCTCGTTGTCGCGCGGCGGAAAGGGATTTGACCTCCAGCAACACATTCCAGGGAATCACTTCAGCCCGGATAAAGCACCTCTCCATGTCGGAGTGGACAGCGCCGGCCGCCTTGAGAGCCGGTGTTCCCCAGGGGATGGTCCAGGCACGGCATTCCTCCTCCGACACGGTGAAGAAGGAAATCAGTCCAAGCAGTCGGTAGATGGTCCGAATCAACCGTACCAGACCCGGCTCGGCGAGGCCGTAGTCGGCCAGAAAGACCTCCACCTCCTCGTCGGCCAACTCCGCCAACTCCGCCTCCAGTTTGCCGCAGACGGCTGTCATGTCGACATTCGCCTGGCCGGCCAGGGTCTTGAGCCGGTAGAACTCGGCCAGGTGCGGGATTCGCGCGGCGGCACTGTCGGGGAGGTTGAGAACGTGAAGCACCGGTTTCTCCGACAGGAAGGAGAACCCCCGAAGGCGCTTTTTCTCCTCCCCACTCAGCGTGAGAGACCGAAGAGGCTTTTCCTGTTCCAGCCACTGCCGGCATTTTCGAAGCAGCGCATCTTCCCCGATCAAATCCGGACTCTTCATTTTCTTGAGATCCTTTTGCAGGCGTTCCAGTCGCCTTTCAATCACGGTCAGGTCGCCCAGGATGAGTTCCAGATCCAACTCGGTGATATTCCCTTCCGGCAGACCAGGGACGTCGCCCTGAGGCAAAGGGTCCTGGTCGAAGGCTCGAACCACGTGCACCAGTACATCCAGGTTGCGGAAGTCTCCCAACCGGATCTCTGGAGCGGCAGCGCCTTTGTTAAAGGAAGGGACGTCCAGGAACTCAATCACCGCCGGAGTGGTTTTTCTTGGCCGGAAAAGAGCCGACAGCCGGTCCAGGCGTGGATCGGGGACGGTAGCCACGCCAACCGCCGAACGTCCGCGTTTGAGGGATTGGGCCGCGGGACCGATGCCTGCCTTGGTCAGGATCTTGAAGAGGGTGGATTTGCCCGCCGAAGGGAATCCGATAATTCCGGCTTTCACCAAGAGACTCCCTGGCCCGCCGTACCGTGGCGGGGGCGCAATGTTTTGACCGACAGCCCGTTCACACCAGACCCAGGGTGAATATCTTGACCAAAACTCTCAGGAAGGACTTCCAGGGCGACTTTCCGCTGGAACCGGCGGAGCCGTAGGCTGATGCTCCCGGACCATTGCGCTCTCGGGCAGGCAGCGAACCGGCACACTGACAATCCCGGAAATATTCCGGGGACAGGATTTGGCCGGGCGTCACTCTCATCCCGGGCCCCGGGGGTACGGTGAGAGTCCGTGAGCTGTCCTGGCCGGTGATTTCCAGGAGGCCCCGGTCGGACTGCACGCAGATGGTCCCATCGGGCTCCAGCGTGATCTCGCCCCGGCAGGTGTCCGGCTCACGTTGCGGGTCCGGAGCCACTCTGATCAGGAAGTCGGGTGTCAGGAACAGATCACCCTGGGAATCCGGAAGATCGTAGGCCACGCTACCGCCGTGCAGGGTGAAGAGGAAGGGAGACCGCGGCTGCTGAACCGTCAAGTCCGTGTCCCTACAGAGATCGAGTCGTCCTCCCGCCAGAAGTTCCAGGTTGGCTTTGCCGCTCTTGCTATGGATCCTGGTTCCGTCGTAAATCATGGGGAAAGGGGCCCGTCCACCCCGCCCCCAGTCGACCCGGCCGGTCAGTTGCAGATTGCCCTTGGAAGTCAGGAAGCCCACCGGGAATTTGCCCGCCTGGTTTGACCGGGTCAAAGGATGGCCCAGGGAAACCATGGTTGCCGCGCAGAGCAGAACCAGGCAACCCCCGGCAATCCACCAGGAACCGGCCCTGTTGGTAGTCAAACGGGAAATCATGTCGGAATCTGCCTTGCCCCGATCACTCTTCCACGGCAAAACCGGGATTGCGGGCAGGCCGTTTCCTGCACCGAACAGTCACGCCCAAGCCTGCCATCAGACTAGCAGAAAAAAGTTCAACCCCAACAAATAAACTGCTTGACTCCGCCATCAGAACCCGTAGACTGATGTGGAGTAAAGTGGACTAGAAAAGACTTTTGTGGTCTTATGTGGATCTCAGGTCCGCATTGGGTGACTTTCTCGTTTCCCGGTTATGAGCCGCTTCGGAGTTTTGTCCCATGTTGCAACTCAGGGGAAGCCAAACCACCAAGCTGGATGGGAAGGGCCGCATCAAGCTACCCATGGGTTTTCGCTCCGAGATCGAGCGGGAACATGGAAACGAGTTTTATATCACCAGCCTCAAGGGAGACTGCATCCGGCTCTATCCTTTCGACGTCTGGGACGAGCTGGAAAAGCACATTGCAAATCTCGGCGCGAAAAAGCCGGTTGTCAAGAAATTCCTACGCGCGACCAGCTATTACGGCCAAAAGGCCTTGATGGACAGCCAGGGTCGATTGCTGCTTCCTCTGGGGCTGCGGGAGTCAGCCCGGTTGGAAAATGAAGTCAGGGTTGTGGGCTCCATGGATTACCTGGAAATCTGGCGAGACGACACCCTGAAGAGTGCTGTCGAGAGCAACCCGTGGACCGACAGCGACGACCAGGAACTCTCTGAATTGGGGATCGCGGGATGAGCTTGACCGGTCTCGCGGCCACACGCGCTCCAATGGTTTCGACGTCTCGAGCCAAGACAGGCCCCGGAGAGGCGGGGGACACTCACAAGCCGGTGATGCTGTCCCAAGTCATCGAGCATCTGCGGCCTCGATCGAGCGGCGTCTATATCGACGCCACTCTTGGGCTGGGGGGACATGCCCGGGCCATATTGGAGGAGTCCTCGCCGGAAGGGAAACTCCTTGGGATCGATCGCGACCGGCAGAGCCTGGACAGGGCTGCCCGGAGGCTGGCTGGATACGCGGGACGTGTTGAGTTCCACCACGGAAATTTTGCCGAGGTGAAGGACATCGCCCGCCACAGGCGATTCGGATCCTGTGACGGGATCCTGGCCGACCTGGGTCTTTCGTCCTTTCAATTGGAAACAGCGGAACGCGGCTTCAGCTTTCAAAGATCCGGACCACTGGACATGAGAATGGACACCGCCTCCTCACTGACGGCCGACCATGTGGTCAACCGCTTTCCGGAACCGAAGCTGGCAGGGCTGATTTACAGCTACGGGGACGAGCCGGGTTCTCGCCGAATCGCCCGGGCTATTGTGCGAGCCAGACCCCTGCACGACACCCAGAGTCTGGCGGAGGTGGTTTCGCGGGCGGTGCGATCCAGACGCCGGGCGAAAATTCATCCGGCGACGCGAACCTTCCAGGCACTCAGAATTTTTGTCAATGACGAATTGGAGGCGCTGCGGCAATTCGTCGCCAGCGCGATCGGGTTGCTGAAGGAAGGGGGGCGGCTGGCAATCATCAGCTTCCATTCTCTGGAGGACCGGATCGTGAAAGGCTCCCTGGGCTCCATGGCCCGGGGGTGTATCTGTCCTCCTGAGGTGCCGGTTTGTGTCTGTGATCGGAAAAAGCTGCTGAAGCTGGTTTGCCGCAAGCCCGTTTCTCCGACGGAGGAGGAAAAAATCAGAAATCCCCGGTCACGAAGCGCCAAGCTGAGGGTGGCCGAACGGTTGTGAAGTCGCAGCAGTTCCGATGCCGTCGAGCTTCGAGGGTTCGGTTGTGGCGAGGAGGTCCGATGACTGAGATTCACATGGTGAAACAGATTGACAACTCCAGGTTGGTCAAGGAGTTGGATTTTCAGAAGACCAAGGAATGCCTGGTGCTCATGATCCTGGCCATGTTGTGTCTGCTGGTGCTGCTCTGTCTGGCCTGGCAGCAGTTCGAGGTCATTCGCCGGGGCTATGAGCGTGAAGAGCTGCGGAACGAAATCAAGCATCTGACTGAAATCAACCGCCAGCTCAAGCTGGAGAGGGCCACCTTGCGCAGTCCTCAGCGCATCGATCTGATCGCCAGGAAACAGCTTGGACTCACCAGTCCCTCATTCGACCAGATTGTGATACAGCCCGCCCCTGAGGCGCCGCAACCGACCGAAATTCTGGTTGCAGCCCGGGAGGGTCGCGGAATGGATGCTCTCCCCGCTCGATTCGGAGCGCTTCCCTGAGCCGACTTGCGGGCTCCGGATTCACGACGGCGGACGAGGTGGCGGACAGGATTCCAGGGCGGCAAGCCCTTCTCACAGCGATTGCCTTTTGATTCATAGTGGGACGCTCCATGTCGCCCAAACGCCCCAAGCCCTTCCCCACCCGCCTCGGCCTTCTGGTGCTCTTCTTCGTTGCCTGGTCCTGCCTGATCGTCTTCCGCCTTGTCGACCTGCAGATTGTCCGCTACCCGGAAATGCGGGAACGTGCGCGACGCCAGCAGACCCGCGTGTTTGAGATCAGTCCCAAACGCGGGACGATCTACGACCGCCGAAACAGGGAGCTGGCAGTCAGCATCAAGGTGGAGTCGGTATTTGCAGTTGCCCACAAAATAGCCGACAAGCCCCGAACGGCTACCCTCCTGGCCCATGCCTTGGGTCTCGACCCGGACAGGGTTCGGCGAAGATTGGAGGGAGCCCGGTCCTTCTGCTGGATCAAGCGGAAAGTGGACTTTCCTCAAGTCCAGAAAGTCCGGGAGCTGGACTTGCCCGGCATCTACTTCGAGACGGAAAGCAAGCGCTTCTATCCCAAGCGGGAGCTGGCTGCTCATGTTCTCGGCTATGTGGGCATGGACAACGACGGGCTGGCCGGTTTGGAGCACCTGTACGAGCGGGACGTGCGTGGCACGGCCGGCCGGATCCTGCTGCATACCGATGCCAGAAAACGTTACTTCAGCAGTGTGGAACGACCTCCTACGGCGGGCTCCGACCTGGTGCTGACAATGGATGAGTCGATCCAGTACCTGGTGGAGCAGGAACTGCGGGCTCAGGTCGAAAAAAGCAGGGCTCTGGGCGGCACCGCCATCGTGATGAACCCGGTCACCGGCGCCATCCTGGCCATGGCCAACCTGCCCACCTTCAATCCCAATCACTATGGCCGCTATTCCGAATCCTCCTGGAGGAATCAGGCTGTCCTGAACATCTACGAGCCCGGATCCACCTTCAAGATCTTTACGGCCGCCGCGGCGTTGGAGGAAGGGTTGACCACACCCGAGGAGCAGATTCACTGCATGAATGGCGGCATCGTGATCGGGAAACACCGGATCCGGGATCACAAGCCCTTTGGTTGGTTGTCGGTCCGGGACGTGATCGCCCGTTCCAGCAATGTAGGCGTCATCCAACTGGGCTTTCGGATCGGCAAGCAACGCCTGGAGCGCTATCTCCGGCACTACGGATTTGGCCGGCCCACCCAGGTGGATCTGCCCGGAGAAGCCAGGGGGTTGCTGCGTCCGGCCTCGGACTGGCACACGGTCGACCTGGGGACCATTTCCATGGGACAGGGGATCGGAGTGACGCCCCTGCAGATGATCGCTGCCGCGGGGGTCATCGCCAACGGGGGCTATTGGGTTCCCCCTCGAGTGGTTGAGCGAATTCGCTCGGGTGTGGATTCCTGGAATCCTTCCGATTCCCGGGACGGCCCCAGGAGGGTCTTGCGGAAAAGGACGGCCGAAACCATCAAGGAGATGATGAGCGTGGTGGTCTCCGCCGGGACGGGCAGGGCGGCGCGCCTTAGAGGCTTTTCTGCGGCGGGCAAGACCGGTACGGCCCAGAAAGTGGATGAGCGCGGCGGCTACTCCCACACCCGTTTTGTGGCGTCTTTCGTCGGCTTCGCTCCCGTCGACAACCCGGCTCTCTCGGTCGTGGTATTGATCGATGAGCCTCGCGGTCTCTATTACGGCGGTCAGGTGGCCGCACCGGTTTTCAAGAAAATCGCGGAGAAGACACTGAATTATCTTTCGGTGCCTCCCGATCAGCCCCAACAGGATTGGAGGGACGACTCCCGGGTTGCGGAGCGTTCCGGGGCGGATCCAGCGGAGGAACCTGCACTGGATGCGGTTTTGTGGACTCCGGCTTCCCTGAACGGCCAGCAGGCACTGGGGCTTAGCACGGCGGCGCTGGGTGGGCGGCAGGAGCAGGATCTGGCCAGCTACGAGGATGCGGATATCGATGGTCTGGCCGTCGTGGCCGTACCTGACTTCATGGGGAAGTCCCTACGAA
>JAPVWS010000061.1 GCA_027493295.1 Candidatus Versatilivorator vitaminiformans
GGAATTGCCGCCAACAACGCCAGCGGCATGTGTTGCGGCACCTCCCAGAACAGCTACCGGACCCTTCAGGGCATGAGAATCGTCCTCGCCGACGGCACCGTTCTGGACACCCGCAGCGCCACCAGCAGGGATCGATTCCTCCAAACCCGCCAGGACCTGGTGGAAAGCATCGGGCGCCTGGCGAAGCGGACCCGGGAAGACCCGGAACTGGCCAATCGGATTCGCCGCAAGTTCAAGATGAAGAACACCACCGGCTACAGCCTGAACTCCCTGATCGATTTCGAAGATCCCATCGACGTGATCCAGCACCTGATGATCGGTTCCGAGGGCACCTTGGGATTCATCTCCGAAATCACCTACCGGACCGTACCCGACTACCCCCACAAGGCCACCGCCCTGATCCTTTTCCCCGACATTCGGACCGCCTGTGAAGCCACCACCCTACTAAGGAGCTGCCCCGTCTCGGCGGTCGAGATCATGGACCGGGCCGGCCTTCGCTCGGTGGAAGACAAGCCCGGCCTTCCCCTGGACCTGAAGAGTCTGGACCCGTCGGTGGCGGCCCTGCTGGTGGAGACCCGCGGAGAAACACCGGAAGCGCTTGACCAGCACTTGGGAGCCACCACCCGAAGCCTGGAGGATCTGCCCACGGTGGAGCCGGTCGCCTTCACCCGAGACCCCACCGAGCAGCTCCGCCTTTGGAACATCCGCAAGGGCCTGTTCCCCTCCATCGGGGCCATCCGGGAAATCGGGACCACCGTCATCATCGAGGACGTGGCCTTCCCCATCGACCGGCTGGCCGAAGCCACCCTGCAGCTCCAGCAACTGTTCCGCAAACACCGCTACTCGGAAGCCATCATCTTCGGGCATGCCCTGGAGGGTAATCTCCATTTCGTCTTCACCCAGGATTTCAACCGGCCCGAAGAAGTTCGCCGCTATCGGGACTTCATTGGCGACCTCACCGAAATGGTGGTTCACAGCTACGATGGCTCGCTCAAGGCGGAGCACGGTACCGGCCGCAACATGGCCCCCTTCGTGGAGCTGGAATGGGGAGCCGAAGCCTACCGATTGATGCGAGAGATCAAGGCCATCTTCGATCCCGAAAACCTTCTTAACCCCGGGGTGATCCTCAACAGCGATCCTCAGATCCACCTCAAGAACCTCAAGCCCCTGCCGAAAGCCCACTCGGTGGTCGACAAGTGCACCGAATGCGGTTTCTGCGAGGTCAATTGCCCCTCCCGGGACCTGACCCTTACCCCTCGCCAACGGATCGCGGTCTGGCGAGAAATCTCCCGGCTTCGATCCAACGGGGATTACGCCGGTCGACTGGACGAACTGACCAGCCGTTACGCCTACCAGGGCAACGACACCTGCGCCACCGACGGCCTGTGCGCCATGGCTTGCCCGGTCGGCATCGACACCGGCAAGCTCATCAAGGACCTGCGGCGCCTTCAGGTTGCCGGTTGGCAGGACCGGGCCGCCACCTTGCTGGCCGCCCATTTCGGCCTGACCACCGCCTCGCTCCGGATGCTCCTGACCGCCACCCACCAGTTCCATCGGCTGCTGGGATCGGAAGGCATGCGGCGCGTCACCGATTGGGCCCGGAAGCTCTCGGGGAACCGGTTGCCGCAGTGGAATCCCTGGCTGCCCCGGGCGGCCGAAGTCATGACTTCCTCAGGGGGAGACGGCAAGTTTCCCTTGAAGGCAGTCTATTTCCCCAGCTGTCTCAGCCGGACGCTGGGCGTGCCCGGCCATGGTCGAGACCAGCCCTCTCAGAATCGCAAGATGGAGGCGCTGATGCGCAAGGCGGGAGTCGAGTCGGTCTATCCGGAAAACCTGGCCAACCTCTGTTGCGGGATGCCCTTTGCGAGCAAGGGGTTCGACCGGCAGGGGGCCGCCAAGCAGGAGGAGTTGCGGCGGGCTTTGAATCTGGCTTCCCGCGACGGCCTCTATCCCGTTCTGGTGGATACCAGCCCCTGCCTCTTTCGTCTGAAGGAGTCCGCAATCTTCGATGCGGAGTTTCCCATCTACGAGCCGGCGGAGTTTATTCTGAAGGTATTGCGGCCAGGACTCACCTTCAGGAAGAGCGCCGCCCGGGTGGCCCTGCACAGCCCCTGCAGTTCCCGCAAGATGGGGCTGGACAGCGCCTTGCGCCGGGTTGCCGAACTCTGCGCCGAGGCGGTCATCGTCCCCGACAGCGTGGGATGCTGCGGCTTCGCCGGAGACCGCGGATTCAGCCATCCCGAGCTGACCGCCTCAGCTCTCGGCCCCCTGAAGGCCTCCCTGCCGCCAAGCTGCTCGGCGGGCTACTCCACCAGCAAGACCTGCGAGATCGGGCTGTCACTGCACTCCCGCATCCCCTATCAGTCGATCGCCTACCTGGTGGATGAATGCACCGAGGGCCGAACCCGGCAGGATGGGGCGGAGGCCGCCGAGGAAGAGTAGTGTCCCCTTCCGGGAACCGCGGCCATCCCGCATTTCTCACCAGGGGGCGTGATCATGGCGCAGGCATTTTCCCCTCAGCGCGTGCTCGGGAGCGAAGAGCGTAGCGGTCACTACGGTCGAGCGAGCCGCTAGGCATCCCAATCGGGGGAACAAGTTCCTGAAAATAAATGGCCTTTCATCACGACTCCAGCGGCCTGGTGAGAAATGCGGGACTATTGCTCCCGGTCGGCTTCGTCGCTTCCCAGGATCTCATAAAGCGATGTCGCCTGGTTCCTTCGGGGATCCGAGCCGGGCAAGTAAACCACCCTCACCCTCAGCGTTGCATTTCTCTTCCGGCACTCGATCACATCCCCGACCTTGATCGACTTGCCTCCCTTCGACACCTGCCCGTTGACCGAGACGGCTCCGGCCGCGCAGGCCTGCTGAGCCAGGGCCCGGCGGGGAATCAGGCGGGACCTTTTCAGGAATAAATCCAACCGCATGGATTCGGGTGGAGAGGCGGGAGCTTACTGCTTCTTCTTGCCCTCGAAGGCTGCTGGCGGGAGTTCGTCGCCGGCCGGCTGATCTCCGTCGGCAGAGGCGGTCTCCACCTCGGAGCCGCTGTCCACGTAGCCTTCCTTGAGACGGATATAGCTTTGGCGGCGCAGCGTCTCCATATACTTCCGGACAGCCGGAACCGCTTTGTCCTCGACCAGCTTGTTTCGGATCTGATCCTTGACCATGTCCAGGGGCTGAATGCCGGCCGTGTTTTTTTCGATCACCTTGAAGATGCGGAAACCGCCCTGACCCTCCAGAATATCGGTGATCTGACCTCGCCGCAGGGAAAAGACTATATCCTCGACCTCCTTCAGGAGCATCCCTCTACGGAAGAATCCCAGGTCGCCCCTCATCTTGGCGGCCGGTCCCTCGGAATACTGGGCCACCAAGTCGTCGAACACCTCTCCGCCCCTGGCCTTCTGCAGCACCTCCTCGGCCTTTTTCCTGCGTTGCTCGACTTCGGACGGATCATTTCCGTTGGAAGCGATCAGAATTTCCTGAAGCCGCACCTGCTCCGGGCGATCGAACTTTTCCCGGTTGTCCTCGTAGAAGGTCTTGATCTCCGATGTCGAAACCTGGATGCGGTAGTAGACTTCACGCCCCAGAACCTGTTCCTTGAGGCTCTGCTCCTTGATTCTCTTTCTGAACTCGGCTGGATTGATGCCCTGGCCGCGCATCTCCTGCTCCAGGGCCTCGATGCTGGGGAGATTGTTCTCGTTTCGGAGCCGGTCCAGGTACTTGATGACGTCGGTGTCGGCGGTCATCCCCAGCTCTACTGCCTTTTGCACCAGGAGACGTTCCTCGATCATGTTCTTGAGCAGATCCTTCTCGCCCTCGCGCACCGCCTGAGCCAACTGTTCGCCGGAGAGCTTTTGCTGCCTCTGGACCCGGAGCTTGAGCAGGTTTGCGGCCTCCTGGTACTCCGACTTGGTGATGATGTCGTTGTTGACCCGGCAGATGATCTCCTCGAAGATGGTGGTTTCGGCCAGAGCCAAAGAGGAACCGGATAGCAGCAGCACTCCGGCCAGCACCCCGTGAGAAATCCTTGGCTTCATCGTTCCTCCTCCTCGATCGCCCCGGTCGGAACCCGGAACCTTCCATTCAGCACATAACCGATGTTAACCGAATTCTTGCCGGAAGTTAACCCGTCCGTGCCGGAGGGGGGGTGATTGTAACATCGAGAGGGACAACTCAGGAAGCCAGTTCGACCAGCAGCGCTCGCACCGAGGAAAGCACCTCCCCTTGGGAGACACCGGCCGACCGAAGCCTCAATTGTCCCGCCGGGCTCACCGAAAGGCCGGGGACACTGGAGACGGTTTCCACCAGCTTGTGGGGCGATATGGGGGTCCTGGGGTGAAAGGTGATGGCGATGCCCTGGCGATC